>CADBUD010000253.1 GCA_902797785.1 uncultured Lachnospiraceae bacterium | reverse complement strand
GTCGTATTTGGCGCACTGCTACCCCGGATTTTCAAGCAAAATGCGCTTGAAAATACCTTGCGGGATAATGGCTGTGAATAGTAACAAAAGCCGGTCTTTCCAAAAATGAACGTGGATACCGTTTGGAACGCTTTGAAGTCGTGCGCCACACATAAAGTATAGGAAACGCAATCATTTCTGCTCATCCAATAAAAACGCATGAGGAAGAAGTTCCCCTAACATCATGGTCTGATATTCTTCTTCATTTTTTGCGGAAATGACCAAAAACTCCTCCCTGCAGAACTCTGCCAGGACCTGTCGGCAGATTCCGCAGGGATAACAATATGTCTCTGCGTTCTTTCCCCTGAACCGCCCTACAATGGCCATCGCCAAATATTCCTTTTCTCCTTCCGATACCGCTTTGGAGACTGCCGTGCGTTCTGCGCAGATTCCAGCAGGATAAGAAGAATTTTCTATATTGCATCCGGTATAAACTTTTCCAGAAGCAGCCAGCAGCGCTGCGCCTACCATAAAGTCAGAGTAGGGAGCATAGGCCGCTTTTCCTGCCTGCTCTGCCTCCCGGATCAATGTCTGAATCTGTTCCTTTTCCATCTTTCACCTCGACTTATTTTTCTTTTGCTTTTTTCTTTGGCGTTCCATCCAGGTACGTATCCCTTGCTCTGACAGAAATCCAGACGAACCAGACGAGAACGACAAAATAAACTGCGGTCATCACGATTTCCGGATCGATTGGCAGGGAAAGCGTCACATAAGAGGTCACGATTCCGACCAGTCCATACAACACTGTCATGCCGCCTACGAACACCGTTTTACCAAAGATATATTCGATATATCCTTTGGCATCACGTACCTTTCTCATATTCACATCGTTTCCAATCAGCCATCCCTTTTTCAGATCCTGGCTCTTTTTCATCATGATTGCAGTATAGATCGTATAAATCCCGATTCCTAAAATCAGGAGATCAATCATTGTCATTGATTTCATTTTATTTTTCCTTTCCCTTGCCAAACGTCCTGCTTTCTCTATTTTTTGACTCCTCTGCCATCCCGTTTCGCAATTCTTAGCTCGTTCAGAGAAATCCCCCGTTCTTCAAAGATTTCCACCCTCTCTTCTGTTTCTTTTAAGATACAACAGAAGGCCAGCTCATCCTTTTGTGTCAGGGAAATTCCCCTAACACCAATGGCCGCCTTTTTCTTTTCCGGAACATCCGTAAGATAGAAACGAAGGAAATATCCACTCTTCGTTCCCAGGCAGACCGTCGCCTTTTCCCAGATTTCATCATACAACTGCACAGAAAACAGTTCATCTCCCTCTGCCAGCTTTGTTGCTGCAATGGAGCGCTTGCTGACATCGAACTCGTGAAATGAAACCTTCTTCATCATTCCCTGTCTGGTCGTAAATAACAAGCCCCGGGCTTCTTGTCTTGCCAACTGCATTTCCAAACAGGTAACAAAAACAATCGTCTCCCTGGAACTGTCATAATTACTGATATTATCCACCGGAGTTCCTTTATCCCGAAATTTTCCGTTAGGGATCTCCTTTACCTTCACTGTATGCATCCGGCCGGCATCCGTAAATACCAACAGCTTGTGCGAGCTCATGCAGGGAATCGTATAAATGTTTTCTTCCTCTGCTGCCTCACGATTTCTCTCATAGACTCCGGGATCGATGGAACGCAGATAACCAAAGCGGTCCATCAGTACCACTATAGGACTGTCGATCTCTTTGGGCGGCTCAATCCGGGCTTCTTTTCCATTTTCAATCACGGTCCTGCGCTCTCTTCCATAGGCCTTTTTGAAGCTCTCAAGTTCTTTTTTCAGCTGACGCTTCATTGCGCTCTCGCTGCCCAATAACGCTTCATAAGAGGAGATTTTTTTCAAGGTCTCCTCATGTTCCTTCTTTAAGGCTGCAATCTCCAGACCAATCAGCTTTTGCAGACGCATTTCCAAAATAGCGATGGTCTGACGCTCTGTAAAACAAAGCTGGCTGGCATCTTCCTTTGAACCTTCGTACCGGAAACGAATCCCTGTCGTATCTCCCTCCATCAGACATTTCTTCGCCTGCTTTTGATTCTGACAGCCACGCAGGATCTCTATGATCAGATCAATACAGTCGCAGGCCTTGATCAGTCCTTCCTGAATCTCTTTTTTCTCCTGCTCCCGCTGTAAGAGCGTTGTATATTTGCGCCGGGAGACCTCCATCTGGAACTCCAGATGATGTGCTAAAATTTTTTTGATGCCCATAACCTCCGGACGTCCCTTGGCAATCGCTAACATATTGACGCCAAAGGTATCCTCGAGCTTTGTTTTTTTATAGAGCAGATTGCAGATCCGGTCGGTATCTGTTCCCTTTTTCAGTTCTAAAACAATCCGGATGCCCTCTTTTGAGGACTGGTTGGAAATATCCGTGATTTCCGGCGCCAGTCGGTTCTCTACCAGTGCTCCAACATCATTTAAGAACTTTCCGATTCCCATTCCGATCATGGTATAAGGAATTTCGGTGATGACCAGACGTTCCTTTCCATTTTTTCCTTTTTCGATTTCGACCTTTCCACGAATCTTAAGCTTTCCACTTCCCGACTCATAGATAGCAGGAAGCTCGTCCTTATTGATCACAATCCCACCGGTAGGGAAATCCGGTCCGGGAACGATTTCCATCAGTTCTTCTGTCGTAATTTTGGGCTTTTTCATATAGGCAATCAGCGCATCAATAATTTCAGATAAATTGTGCGGCGGAATATTCGTCGACATCCCGACAGCAATTCCTTCGGTTCCATTGATCAGCAGGTTAGGAATCTTTACCGGGAGCACGGAAGGCTCCTTTTCGGTCTCATCAAAGTTCGGCACAAAATCCACCACATCCTTGTCAAGATCTGCCAAAAACGCCTCCTGCGTCACCTGTTCAAGCCGAGCCTCGGTATAACGCATCGCAGCAGCGCCATCTCCTTCGATCGAGCCAAAATTTCCATGTCCATCGACCAGTGGAAGCCCCTTTTTAAAGCCCTGTGCCATGACCACAAGTGCCTCATAAATCGAGCTGTCTCCGTGGGGATGGTACTTACCCATCGTATCCCCGACGATCCTTGCACATTTTCGATATGGACGGTCATAACGGATTCCCAGCTCATGCATATCATAAAGTGTCCTTCTTTGTACCGGCTTTAACCCATCCCTCACATCCGGCAGGGCTCTTGCCACAATGACACTCATCGCGTAATCAATATAGGATTTCTGCATAATTTCTGAATATTCGGTTCGAATAATTTGCTCTTCCATGAAACTTCCTTTCCTTCATGTTTTTTAGACATCCAATTCGGCTTCATTCGCATTTTCATAGATAAATTCACGGCGTGGGGCAACATCTGTCCCCATCAGCATTTCCGTCACCTGTGAAGCCATTCTCGCATCCTCGATCTCGACCAGCTTTAACTTTCTTGTCTTGGGATTTAAGGTCGTCTCCCAAAGCTGGTCTGCATCCATTTCTCCAAGTCCCTTATATCTTTGCAGGGTAAAGCTGCCCGTCTGCCTCTTCCGGTATCGCTCCAGTGCCTTGTCATCGTAGAGGTATTCTTCTTTTCCTTTTTTAGGCATGGCTTTATATAGCGGGGGCATTGCGACATAAACATGTCCCTCGAAAATCAGTTCCGGCATGAACCGATAGAACAAGGTCAAAAGCAGGGTCGAGATATGTGCCCCGTCCACATCCGCATCCGCCATGATGATAATCTTATCATAGCGCAGCTTTGTGATATCAAAGTCATTTCCATACCCTTCGGAAAATCCACAGCCAAAGGCATTGATCATAGTTTTGATTTCTGCGTTTGCCAGCACCTTGTCAATGGTAGCTTTTTCCACATTCAGGATTTTTCCACGAATCGGCAGGATTGCCTGAAATTCCCGTTTTCTCGCTGTTTTCGCCGATCCTCCTGCCGAATCCCCCTCTACAATAAAGATTTCACATTTTTTCGCATCCCGGCTTTCACAATTTGCCAGCTTTCCATTCGAATCAAAGGAAAACTTCGGCTTGGACAGCAGGTTCGTTTTCGCCTTTTCCTCTGTTTTACGGATCTTCGCCGCTTTTTCTGCGCAGCCGATAACGCCTTTTAAGACCTCCAGATTTTTGTCAAAATACAGCTGGATTTCCTCACCTGTCACCTTACTGACCGCACGGGATGCATCCGGATTGTCCAGCTTGGTCTTCGTCTGCCCTTCAAAACGAGGATCCGGATGCTTGATGGAAATCACGGCTGTCATTCCATTTCTCACATCCGCTCCGGTAAAATTCGCTTCCTTCTCTTTTAAGATGCCAAGTGTCCTGGCGTACTGATTGATTACCGTTGTAAAGATTGTTTTGAACCCTGTCAAATGCGTTCCACCCTCAGCGTTAAAGATGTTATTACAAAAGCCTAAGATATTTTCATGAAAATCCGTCGTATATTGAAACGCTGCTTCGACTGTGATTCCTTCACTTTCCCCCTGAAAATAGACCGGTTCATGGATTGTTTCACTTTTTTTGTTCAGCTCACGGATGAATCCAATGATTCCATCCGGCTCATGAAATTCCAGCTTCTCTTTGTGATTGCTCCTTTTATCCTCGAACAGGATGGTAAGCGCCGGATTCAGGTAGGCCGTTTCATGCAGGCGGCTCTTAATGTCTTCCGCCTGAAATACTGTTTTTTCAAAAATCGTATCATCCGGTTTAAAATGGATCCAGGTTCCTGTTTTCCTGGAATTTCCAATCACCGGAAGCAGTCCATCCTGTAAATCGACCACTGGATTTCCCCGCTCATATTTATCATAATGAATCCCGCCCTCCCGGAACACCTTGACCTCAAGATATTCCGAAAGCGCATTGACGACAGAGGAACCAACACCATGGAGTCCCCCGCTCGTCTTATATACCGTATCATCAAATTTTCCTCCTGCATGCAGCGTCGTAAAAACGACCCGCTCGGCAGAAACTCCCTTGCTGTGCATGCCGACAGGGATTCCTCTTCCGTTATCTGAAACAATTGCGGAGCCATCCTCCTCCAAGGTCACACAGATCTTGTCACAGGTTCCTGCCAAATGCTCATCCACAGAATTGTCCACGATTTCATATACCAGGTGATTCAGCCCTTTTCTGGACACACTTCCGATATACATTCCGGGACGCTTACGAACAGCCTCCAGACCTTCCAATACGGAGATACTGTCCGCATCATATTTCTTTTCCATTGTCCTTTAAATCCTTCCATTTTTATTCTTTTCCCCAGAAATCCCACAAAAACCGAAACATGATCTTGGACACCTTCCGAAGATCCTGTATCGTCTTACTGTCCCATTTCCGGTTCTCATTCTGATCCTCATAAACAAAAGCTCCCTGGAATTCTCCCTCCTTGAGCAGCCCGCACCAGAGCTGGCTGTTCGAATCCGGTCCCTTTGTCTCTTCTTTAAATTTTCCCTCATACTCTTCCATGCTGGTCCTGGTCGTCAAATAGAGCATTTCTTCATTAAAATGCCCGATAAAAGCGTCCATTTCCTCCTGATTGATAAAGGTATAATTTTTCTTATATTCGATATCCCTCTTTCCTTCCTTCCACTGATAGATCACCTGATTGACCAGATTTGAGACATCCGTACGAACGATGGTGATTGTACTGGCTCCGCACCATTTTCCGATCCGGGTCAGGAGAATCGCAATTCCGCTCACGATGTCCTTACTGTGCTCTAAAATTCCCAGTGTCAGTGTCACGATATCGGAATCGATCGGCTCGTAATCTTTCATCAGGCTGTTGATTCCGGAAAAAGAAAGCTCCTGATAATACTGCCCTGCCCCGTGCTTTACCTCATGATAGCAGGCCACCTTATTTCCGCCCCGTTTCTTCAGATATACCGCGGTGCTCTTGGCTTTTCTGAGCATCTGGAACGACGTGTCCTCCAACGAATCCAGTACGATTCCGATGGAGCAGCTCAGCTGATAGTCTACCTCATTCCCCAAAAAGATCTCAGATATCTCAAAGTGAATTCTCTCAGCAATTCCTTCTGCCTGATTTCGGTTTGCGCCGCCAAGGAAGCAGGCGAATTCCTCCTCGCCGACTCGAAAGAGAATTGCCTCCTGCGGAATGTTCTTCTTTATGATATCCACCGCTTCCAGCAAAACGGAATTGGCGAACTTGACTCCATATTCTCTATGAATCCAATTTAAATTATCAAAGGCAATGAACAGAAGGCTGGAAACAACGCCAACACCATGCTCGACCCGAAAATCATTGATCAGCTTGTCTGCGCGTACCAGACGGTATACACCTGCAATCTGCCCCTGTGAATTGATCTCATTCTGCGTCTTTGTATTTTTTCGCTTGATATCAATATTGTTTGCCCTGCCAATGATCTTTACCGGCTTTTCGAAATGATACTTTACATTTCCCTCGATCGTGATCCAATAATAATCCGGCTCCTCCGTCGTGGAGCAGTTCAAACGAAATTCCAGTGGCTCCTGATATTCACACTGTAGGAAGGACAATACCAGATCCTTGTCATTTTCATGAACCAGTTCTCCTGCCTCGATCCGTTTTTTGAAATTCGGCAGCGGAATCAGGCTGTTCTTGTCGTAGCTGCTGTCAAACAGACTTCCATAGGTAGAAAAAAGATCCTTTTCGATATCATATTCAAAAATGGTATCCGGCGAGTTTTCCATCGCCATCCGATACCGCTCCTGCTCCTCTTCTAAGGCCAGCTGCATCTGCTTGTGCTCTGTGATATCGGTAAAAATCGCCAGATAAATCGGATATTTGCCCTGCCAGCCCACGCAGTTCGTTGCTGCCTTGAGCCACGCTTTCCTTCCGTCCCGCAATTCTACTGGCATGATATAACTGACCGGAAGTCCGGCTCTTTGTTTAAAGAGCTGGTTGTTCATGATTTCCTGCGCCTCTTTATTGATGATTCCGGCAAAGGAGCGGTTCTTGTAATCCTCCTTTTTTGTTCCAAAGAACTGGAAGAATTTCTCATTTCCCTCTAAGAATACCATCTGATCCTCTACCCGGTATTTTGCCACAAAGCCCGGAATGTTCTCATAGGTGATCTCGCGTTCTCTCCGTTCCCTGATCAGCTCCGTAATGTCTGTCATCTCTACCTGGATGACCTCCTGCTGGTCAACATTCGTGATTTTCCGGAAATTCGCGCTCAGCCAGCGCACCTCTCCCTGATAATTCCGGAAGCGGAACTCTAACTGCCGGCTGTTGGTGTTTAACTTCAATGCATGAATCGCATTCACGACCGTTGACTTGTCATCCTCGTAGATGAACGGCCGGAAGGTATTTCCATACCGCTTCTGATATTCTTCCTCAGTACAGTGAAAAATCCGGTATACGGCACGATTTGCCGTGATCATTTCAAAGCTCTTCTCCTGAAACTGAATCAGCCCGCTCACCATCCCGTCATAAAAGGATCTTAAGAACTCGGTCTGACGAATCATCTCCTCCGTTTTGACATCCAGGGCTTTTTGCAGCTTCAGCTCCAGCCCCTTCCGCTTGTCGATGTTTCGTACCAGAACGATTCCCAATATGTCATTGCTGAACGGATTCTGTGTCTTTATGATCCGGATGGAAATCCAGTGATATCCCCCGTTCCGGCTCTTTTGACGCATTTCATGGTAAATTGGCGTCTCTTCCCTGTAGAAATGCTTTAAGAGATTTTTTCTGGATACCAGATACTGATATTCCTCCTGATCCTCCAGCAAGATAAATTGCCTCTGGTATTCGATGAGTTCATCATAAAACCCCTGGATCCGATCAAAGCCCTTACCCATTGTTTTTTCATAGTTCTGATTTTCTCCCTGGATCAGATGATAGGTATTCTGTGTCAGATTCAGAGAAATGACGGTCGGATAAATCTGTTCAATTGCCAGATGCATCCTCTGAAACTCCAGGATTTCTTCTTCCTCACGATGTTTTTCCTCGGTGACATTCCGAAAGGAGATAATGATACATTTGATTTCTGCATTTTCCTCCTCTTCGTCAGGAAATTCTCTCATTCCGTCCTCTTCCGATGGAACCTCTGACAGGAAAAAGATTCTCGCCTCCTCCCAGCGCATACTGCCGCCGATCTTCATACGAAAGATCACCTGAGTCTCATGTTCGCCCGCCTTCATTCCAAGCTCCAGCGCATGAATGGAAAACGCATCCTCTACTTTTTTCCTGTCACTTTCAAGCACATACTCAGAAGCTGCCGTCTGGTAGGCTTCCTGATAATTTTCCGTATCCCTTAGCCACTCCATCGAAATCCTTTCATGGATGGAGGTGTATTCAAAGCTCCAGTCTTCCGTATGTATCTCTAAAATCTGTTCGCTGGCTCTTCCATAGATAAACGCATATTTTTTGGACAGAAGAATCTCCTTTTTTTTGATAACTTCTTCCTCTTCCTGCTTTTCTATGGCGGAAACCTTGACCAGGCAGACCCGTTCGCCATTCATCCAGACCAGCTTTTCCGCATGAATCAGAAAATCCTTTTTTAATTCCACCGATGTAAAGTGTATTTCTGTTTCCCTTTTTTCTTTCTGCCTCAAAAACTCCCTTAACTGTCTTCTGTCAGGCTGATCCTTCTCAAAATAATCCTTCCCCCCCGAATCCTCCTGATGAAATAGTCCATAAGAATCGTGGCAGTAAATCAGCTCTTCTGTCAGTTCATCAAACAAATAAACGGTGATCGGAAGATGGCGAAACAGAGCATCTATCATTAAAAAATCATGTTTTCCTTCCTTCATAGATTCCCCTCCATTACCCCTTATTCAACACCTGATAGTCAAATAAGGACAACTGGTTCGTTTGTGGGAGATTCTCAAGAATTCCCAACCGTTCCATCAACTCCACGATCGTCTTGGAAACCTTGGCACGCTCACGAAAATCCTCCAGGGATAAAAACTTCCCTTCTGCCGCTGCAATCACGACGGTCTCCGCCGCCTTGTCCCCCAGTCCGTCAATGGCCAGGAAGGAAGGCATCAGCTTACCATCAATAATCTGAAAATGACTCGCTTTTGCACGGTACAGGTCAATAGGAAGAAATTCAAAGCCGCGCGCATACATTTCCTGTACGATCTTCATATCTTTATATGTATCCTGTTCTTTTTTGGATAATTCATCCTTTCGTTTTTCATAATCATCCATATGATATTCCAGACGCTCCTTCCCAAGGCACATCAGCTCGTAGGAAAAGCTGGAAGCCCGGATGCTGAAATACGCCGCATAATATGCCAGTGGATAATAAACCTTAAAATAGGCAATTCTCCACGCCATCATGACATAGGCTGCCGCATGGGCTCTTGGGAACATATATTTGATTTTTTTACAGGACCAGATATACCAGTCCGGGACCCCGTGAGATGTCATGATCTCTTCCCATTCCGGCTTCAGCCCCTTGCCCTTTCTGACACTTTCCATGATGGTAAAGGAGGTCTCACTCTCGATTCCTTTTCCAATCAGATATGTCATGATATCATCCCTGGTACAGATAGCCGTAGAAATAACAGCCTTTCCCTCCTGGATCAGGGTCTGGGCATTTCCCAGCCAGACATCTGTTCCATGAGACAGACCGGAGATGCGGATCAAATCTCCAAAGCACTCCGGCTTGGTATCTTTGAGCATCTGGATGACAAAACCCGTTCCAAATTCCGGAATGCCCAGAGACCCCAGTTCACAGCCTCTGATATCCTCCGGCGTGACGCCAAGTGCCTCCGTGCTGCGAAACAGGGACATGACCTTCTTATCATCCAGTGGAATCTGTTTGGCATCCAGCCCGGTCAGATCCTCAAGCATCCGGATCATCGTCGGATCATCGTGTCCCAGAATATCAAGCTTTAAGAGGTTGTGATCGATGGAATGGTAGTCAAAATGTGTTGTAATAATGTCTGTCGTACAGTCATTTGCCGGGTGCTGGACCGGGGTAAAGGAATAAATTTCCTCTCCATGCGGCAGGACAATGATTCCCCCCGGGTGCTGTCCCGTGGTCCTGCGGACACCGACACATCCCTCCGCAATCCTTAAAATCTCGCATTTTCGTTTCTGGATGCCGAGGTCTTCGAAGTAGCCCCTCACATATCCAAATGCGGTCTTTTCTGCCAGGGTACCGATTGTCCCGGCGCGGAAGGTCTGCCCCTGCCCGAAAATGACCTCGGTATATTTATGTGCATTTGCCTGATACTCTCCGGAAAAGTTCAGGTCGATATCCGGCTCCTTATTTCCCTTAAAGCCCAAAAATGTCTCGAATGGAATATCAAATCCCTCTTTGTTTAATGGCTTGCCACAGACCGGACAGGTCTTGTCCGGCATATCACAGCCGGCTCCTCCGGCAAATTTTTTCACATCCTCAGAATCAAAATCACTGTAGTGACAATGGCTGCAGTAATAATGCGGACGCAGAGGATTGACCTCTGTGATTCCTGCCATCGTCGCCACAAAGGAGGAACCGACGGAACCTCTCGATCCTACCAGATATCCGTCCTCATTCGATTTCCATACTAATTTTTGTGCAATAATATACATCACTGCAAATCCATTACTGATAATGGAGTTTAATTCTCTCTCTAAACGCTCCGTCACGACTTCCGGAAGCTCTTCTCCATAAATCTCATGAGCTTTCGTATAACAGATTTCACGAAGCTGCAGGTCAGAATCCTCAATGACCGGCGGGCACTTATCCGGACGCACCGGTGAGATGCGCTCGCACATATCCGCGATCTTCCCCGGATTCGTGATTACGATTTTCTCCGCCTTCTCACTGCCCAGATAGTCAAACTCTGAAAGCATTTCCTCTGTCGTGCGCAGGTACAGGGGGGACTGGTCTTCTGTATTTTTAAAACCATGTCCCGCCATGATGATCTGACGGTAGATTCCATCCTCCGGATCCAAAAAATGTACATCACAGGTTCCGACCACGAGCTTTGAAAACTGCTCGCCCAGGGTCACGATACGCTGGTTGATCTGCTGCAGCTCTTCTACCGAGGAAATCGGATGTTTGTCACTTTCGATCATAAAGAGATTGTTTCCAATAGGCTGAATCTCAAGATAATCATAGAAATTTACAAGCCTTGCGATTTCTTCCTCCGGCCGTCCCATAAGCAGCGCCTGATACAGCTCGCCTGCCTCACAGGCCGAACCGATCAGCAATCCCTCCCGACACTCCATAAACCGGCTTTTTGGAATTCTCGGTCTTCTGGCGTAATAGGTCAAATGAGATTCTGAGACCAGCCGATAGAGGTTGATTCTTCCCACATCATTCGTTGCCAAAATAATCGCATGGTAGGTCGGAAGCTTTTTGATTTCCTCTGCTGTGACTGCGCCGGCTTCATTTAACTGCTCTAATGTGGTGATTTTTTTCTCTCCGAGCATTTCGATAAAACGGACAAAAATTTTTGCCGTACAGCCCGCATCATCTACGGCCCGGTGATGATTTTCCAGCGAGATATTCAGCCTCTTTGCGACCGTATCCAGTTTGAAACGGTTAAGGTCAGGCAGCAAGAACCTTGCCAGGGCGACCGTATCCAAATAGGTAAATTTCCGGCGGATGCCCCGTTTCTTAAGCTTTTCTATGATAAAGCCCATATCGAAATCAGCATTATGCGCCACCATGACGGCCTGATCACAAAATTCCATGAAGCGGTCGAGTGCTTCATCCAGCAGCGGAGCATCAAGAACCATATTGTCACTGATTCCTGTCAGATTTTCGATGTGGAACGGAATCGGCGTCTGCGGATTGATAAAGGTCGAAAAGGTATCCGCCAGCTTTCCGTTTTTTACCCTGACCGCGCCAATTTCGATGATGCTGTCCTTTTCTGCCGAAAATCCTGTCGTCTCAATATCAAATACGACAAAATCATCTAAAAGTGACTGTCC
>CADBUD010000252.1 GCA_902797785.1 uncultured Lachnospiraceae bacterium | reverse complement strand
TAATGAGGATTTCAGGCGCGATAGCGCCGAGAGAGCTGCGAAGCAGCGGAAAATCCGAATGCCGGGAGGAGGACTGTGAATAGTAACAATTCAGGGTTACTATTCACAGTCAATTTGATAAATGAAAGAGCTTCGTCGCGCTTGCGCCTAAGAAGCTGTTTTATTTATTTATTTATTTTATCTGAGATTTCAGAACCTCTTCTGCCTTATCCAGAGCTTCCTGAATGCCATTTGGATTCTTTCCTCCCGCTTGCGCCATATTTGGGCGTCCACCGCCGCCACCGCCTACGATTCCGGCAATTCCTTTGATCAGATTGCCGGCATGGGCTCCCTGTTTTATTGCCTCCTCTGTCGCCATTGCGACCAGACTGACCTTTTCTCCGCTGGCAGAAGCAAGAACGATCACGCCCTCTCCAATTTTATCCTTGAGCTGGTCTCCCAGATCACGCAGCCCATTTCCATCTACCTCCGGAACAGATACCGCAAGGAATTTTATTCCATTGACCTCCCTGACCTGACCCATGACATCTCCAAGAGCATCCCTTGCTGCCTTGCTCTTTAAGGATTCATTTTCACTCTGAAGCGCTTTAAGCTCTGCCATCAAATGCTCACATTTTTCCACAAGTCCTGCCGGATTGGTCTTTAACAGCTTGGAAGCTTTGAACATCGTCTGCTCCAGATTATCATAGTAGCGGAAAACTCCCTCTCCGGAAAGTGCTTCAATTCGACGGACTCCTGCAGCAACACTCGACTCAGAAACAATCTTAAAAGCAGAAATGGAACCGGTATTGGAAACATGTGTTCCACCGCACAGCTCAATGGAGAAGTCTCCCATTTTGACGACACGGACTTCCTCGCCGTATTTTTCTCCAAACAGAGCCATGGCACCTGTCTTTTTGGCTTCCTCTAAAGACATGATCTGTGTTTCAACAGGAAGAAAGGCAGCTATTTTTTCATTGACGATAGCTTCCACTTTCGCGATTTCTTCCTGCGTCATTGGAGAAAAATGTGAAAAGTCGAAATGAAGCCGGTCTGCATTGACATCAGAGCCTGCCTGCTCCACATGACTTCCCAGAACCTCTCGCAGCGCTTTTTGAAGCAAATGGGTAGCACTATGATTTCTGCAGATTGCTGCCCGTTTTTCTTTATCGATGGAAAGCTCCACGATATCTTCTGTTTTGAACATGCCCTTTGTAACATGACCGACATGGGCATATTTCCCACCCAAAAGACGAATCGTATCCTCTACTACAAACTCTCCGTCCATACTTTTGATCACACCGGTATCAGCGGTCTGCCCACCCATTGTAGCGTAGAACGGAGTCTTTTCAACAATGATGCTTCCTTTCTGTCCATCGGAAAGTGCCTCAACAATCTCATCCTCTGTCGTAAGAACTAAGATTTTGGATGTAACATCTGACTCTGTATAACCTACAAATTCGGTCGTGATGGACGGATCGATTTCTTCATAGATCGTAGCATCTGCCCCCATATAATTTGTCGTTTTTCTAGCTTTTCGCGCTTTGGTACGCTGCTCTTCCATGCACGCGGCAAATCCCTTTTCATCTACTGAAAATCCCTCTTCGGAAAGGATCTCTGTTGTCAGATCCAGTGGGAATCCATAGGTGTCGTAGAGCTTAAAAGCATTTTCCCCGGAAAGAACCGTTTCCTCTGCCTGTTTCATTTCTGCTTTTCTCTCGTTTAAGATGGCAAGTCCCTGGTCGAGTGTTTTGTTGAACTTATCTTCCTCCTGAGAGAGAACCTTTAAGATAAAGTCTTTCTTTTCCTCCAGCTCCGGATAACCATCCTTTGATCCTTCGATCACGGTCTGACTCAGATCAGCCAGAAACTTCCCGGAGATTCCAAGCAAACGTCCATGACGGGCCGCGCGCCGGATCAGGCGCCGCAGAACATAGCCTCTTCCCTCATTGGACGGCATAATTCCATCTGAGATCATAAAGGTAGCCGATCTTATATGGTCAGTGATCAGACGAATCGAAATATCCTTTTTTTCTTCGGTCTTGTAGGTAACCCCGGCTGCCTCACAGACTTTGTCACGAAGGCTCCTGACGGTATCAACATCAAAAATGGAGTCCACATCCTGAACTACAACGGCCAGACGCTCCAGTCCCATTCCTGTATCGATATTTTTCTGTGACAATGTCGTATAGTTTCCTTTTCCATCATTTTCGAACTGGGTAAAGACATTATTCCAGACCTCCATATAGCGGTCACAATCACACCCTACGGTACAGCCCGGTTTTTTGCAGCCGTATTTTTCCCCACGGTCATAGTAAATCTCAGAACATGGTCCGCACGGTCCTGCCCCATGCTCCCAGAAATTATCCTCCTTGCCAAACTTAAAGATCCGATCCTTTTCAATGCCAATTTCCTTATTCCAGATGTCAAAGGCCTCGTCATCTTCCAGATAGACCGACGGATATAAGCGGTCCGGATCCAGTCCCAGCACATCCGTCAAAAACTCCCAGCTCCAGTGGATTGCTTCTTTTTTGAAGTAATCTCCGAATGAGAAATTTCCAAGCATCTCAAAAAAAGTCCCGTGGCGCGCTGTTTTCCCGACATTTTCGATATCCCCGGTACGAATGCACTTCTGACAGGTCGCAACACGCTTTCTCGGTGGAATCTCCTGTCCGGTAAAATATGGCTTTAGGGGTGCCATTCCTGCATTGATCAAAAGCAGGCTGTTGTCATTATGCGGTACTAAAGAAAAGCTTTTCATGACCAGATGCTCTTTTTGTTCAAAAAAATCCAGAAACATCTTTCTCAGTTCGTTTACTCCATATGGTTTCACAATGTATCCTCCCTTTCCGGTTTACGTATCATATTTTGGTTTTGTCCGGTTCTATGGTATTCCCTGCTTCTGCTGCCAGCTTTGCGTCCTTTTTCTGACGAAGCAGCTTTCCTACCATAACCCCACATCCTGCTACGATGACAATGATCAGAAGCAGCACAATATAACTGAAAAATTCATTAAAAAATAAAATGGCATTATCCATGGTATCAAATACCTCCTTTTTTCATCTGCCGTTTCCTGCATCTCTATCTTAGCATACGAAGGTTTTTTTTTCAATAGCCTGTTTCAAACTGCGCATAATAAAGCTGATGATAAAATCCGTTTTTCTCTAAGAGCTCTTCATGAGAACCCTGCTCGATGATATCTCCATCCTTCATGACCAGAATCAGGTCGGCATCCCGGATCGTGGACAGACGGTGCGCAATCACAAAACTGGTTCTTCCACGCATCAGATTATCCATCGCCTTCTGGATTCTCTGCTCCGTTCTCGTATCGACCGAACTGGTCGCTTCGTCTAAAATCATGATCTTATTATCTGCCAGAATCGCTCGGGCAATTGTGAGCAGCTGCTTCTGTCCCTGGGAAACATTACTTGCTTCCTCATTCAGCTCCATCTCATAGCCCTGAGGCAGCGACATGATAAATTTATGCGCATGGGCTGCTTTTGCTGCTTCGATGACTTCCTCATCCGTCGCCTGCAGGTTTCCATAACGAATATTCTCCATAATGCTTCCTTTGAACAGCCAGGTATCCTGAAGGACCATGCCAAAGGCCTCCCGCAGCTCCCCTCTGTCAAAGCTTCTGACGTCATGCCCATCCAGCTTTACCGCGCCGCTTTCAACATCGTAAAAGCGCATCAGCAATTTTACCAATGTTGTTTTTCCGGCGCCGGTCGGTCCGACGATTGCTATTTTTTGTCCCGGCAGCACCTTGGCATTAAAATCATGAATGATGATCTTATCCGGCTGATACCCGAATTTTACATGCTCGAAGGTCACTTCTCCGGTCAATTCTCCCGGAAGGAAGTTTTCTCCATTTTCCTTTTTGGCATGCTCCTCTGCCACCTGATCTTCCTCTTCCTCCTCTAAAAATTCAAATACCCGTTCTGCTGCCGCTGCCATTGACTGAAGCATATTAAAAATCTGAGAGACCTGACGGATGGGCTGGGTCAGATTATTGATATACTGGATAAACGCCTGGATATCCCCGACCTGTATGGTTCCTCGGATGGCAAGAATGCTTCCTGCGACGGCAACACCGACATATCCTAAATTTCCTACAAAATTCATGATTGGCATCATCATGCCGGATAAGAACTGGGACTTCCATGCAGAGCGATAGAGTATATCATTGTTCTTTTTGAATTCTTCCAGTACATCCTCTTCTTTATTAAATGCCTTAACGATATGATGTCCTCCAAACACCTCTTCGACCTGACC
>CADBUD010000251.1 GCA_902797785.1 uncultured Lachnospiraceae bacterium | reverse complement strand
CTCCTTAAAAGCCCCGATCTGTCTTAGATGTTCTTCTATGTTTTTTTCATATCCCATTCCATCCGGCAGGTAAAATCTGACGTCTTTATATTCCTCCGGCAGATATTGCTGCTTTACATAATGATTTTCAAAATCATGGGCATATTGATAATCCAGTCCATGTCCTAACTGCTTTGCTCCGGAATAATGGGCATCCCGCAAATACGCCGGAATGGTTCCATTCTCTTTTTCCCTTACCAGCTTTAACGCTTCATCTATCGCCATGATCGCTGTATTGCTTTTTGGGGCTCCTGCTACATAAAGCGCTGCCTGTGACAAAACGATTCTTGCCTCCGGCATCCCCAGGCGTTCCACTGCCTGAGCTGCCGCAGTCGCCAAAATCAACGCCTGTGGGTCGGCATTTCCCACATCCTCCGCTGCGCAGATCATGATCCGTCTGGCAATGAACCGGATGTCCTCTCCTGATTCTAACATCCGGGCAAGATAATAGACGGCTGCGTCCGGATCTGAGCCACGCATACTCTTTATAAAGGCTGAAATCGTGTCATAATGGTTGTCCCCATCCTTATCATATCGCAGCAGCTTTTTCTGGATACACTCTGCCGCAATGTCCAATGTCAAAGATACTACACCGTCCCCGCCTGGCTCGGTAGTAAGCAGGGCAAGCTCCAAAGCGTTCAACGCATTTCTGGCATCTCCGCCGGAATACTCCGCAAAAAAGGTATAGACCTCCATTGGAATCCGTGAGGAAATCCTGCCCATCCCCCTCTCCTCATCTGCGGCAGCCTGCCGGAGCAGGGAAACAATGTCTTCTGTTTCGAGCGGCTTTAACGCATACACGACAGACCGGGAAAGAAGAGCTGCATTGACCTCAAAATACGGGTTTTCTGTCGTTGCCCCGATCAAAATAACGGTTCCATCCTCCACAAAGGGAAGCAGATAATCCTGCTGGCTCTTGTTGAACCTGTGGATCTCATCAATAAAAAGAATGGTCTTTTTTCCATAAAGCCCCAGATTCTCCTTCGCCATCTTCACTGCAGATTCCATTTCCTTTTTTCCGGCGCTCGTCGCATTGATCTGCATAAATCCGGCACTGGTCGTATTGGCAATGACCCTTGCTAAGCTGGTCTTTCCGGTGCCCGGTGGCCCGTAAAAAATCACTGATCCCAGCCGATCCGCCTTGATCGCGCGAAACAGCATCTTGTCCTTTCCCAAAAGATGCTTCTGTCCCACCATTTCCTCGATGCTTCTTGGACGCATTCTCATGGCAAGCGGGGCTTCTTTTTCCTTTGCTTTCTGTCCCATATATTCAAATAGATCCATTTGTCTCTCCTCTTTCAGATGCCATTTCTGTCTTGCTTTCCCCCACCCTAGGTTATCTTCAGCTTCCACACACTGGATTTTTTCGAGCCATCCTGTGCCGTCACGGTAATCCGCACGGTCTTTTTTTGTCCGGCTTTCTTCGCTGTGATCCATCCATCCGAAGTTACTGAAGCATAGGCTTTATTGGACGATGTGAATTTCACTTTAGCATTTGCCGCACCGGAGGGTTTGATCGTATATCCCAGCTTCATTTTCATCCCTGCCTTTAACCGATGGGAGGCAGCGGATAAACGGATTTTTTTCACCTTATACTTTTTTTTCAGCGTCACCACACAGCTCGCCTTGATCTTTCCACGATCCTTTGCTGTCACCGTGATCGTGACCTTCTTTCCGATTCCGGCTTTTTTCGCCTTGACCACGCCCTTAGCGCTGACCGTCGCATATTTCTTATTGGAGCTTTTCCATTTCAGATTTTTATTGGTCGCTCCTGCATTTACGCTCGCAATCAACTTCACTGGTGTTTTATAATGTACCTTTGCCTTTGCTTTGTTTAGCTTTAAGCGGAAAACATAGGTACCGTAGGTGACATCCACCGATATGGTTTCCCCGTTTCCGGCCGCTGTCGCAGAATATTCTTTTTTCTTGTAGGTTTTTCCATTCACCAGCAGCTTCTGAAAATAATAATGGTTTCCCATGCTGACCTTCAGCTTGATGGTTTCTCCCGGAAGATAGACACCCGTCCCACTCAGCAGATAAATCAGGGTAGAACGTTCCTTCACTGCTGCCACCCGGGTCGTCCCATCACTGATTCCCATCGAATATAAATAGTTCTCTCCATTCAAATCGTTAGCCACTGCATAAAATTTTCCTCCCACAGAGGCACATGGCACAATGTCTTCCGACTTGATCTGTTTTAAATGATATCCCGCATTTTCAAAGCTGTCCCGCTCCATCGAATAATACCAGGTATCTCCCATTCCATCCTGCTCCAGTCCGGTGTAGACCAGACCGTTTTTCATAATTCCGGCCTGGGAACGATAAATGACCGTGCTGCTTCTTCTTCCCAGGGAGTTTCCTTCTTCGTCAAAGACCTCCGTCCCATTTTCTTCATCTTCATAGGAGAACTCCGTTCCTTCTATTCCTGACGGAATCACGGCGCTCTCTTTCCAGCTCGTCCCATTAAAAACCAGGTTCTTCAGACGTTCTGATTCCAGATTTCCTCCCATTGTCACTACCAGCCGGTTCCCGACCTGTCTTGCGATTCCAAAAAAACGCTCCTGCCCCTCTGGAAGACTGACAGACTGGCTCCAGCTCTTTTTTGATGGTTGATAACAATAAACTGTCCCAAGACACCTGGATTCAGACAGATCTACCCCGCCGATCAAATACAAAGCTCCCTGGTACACTCCCAAGATCGGATAATTCCCATGAAAATCTGAAGGCAGTCCGGATACCAAAGAGAACTGTTTTCCCGATAAATCGTAGGAAATCAGGTACTGCTGCTTTTTTTCTTCCTGTTCTACCTCATAGACGGCATACAGCTTTTGCGCCGTATAGACCCACTCTGACTGCTTTTTGACAACCACATCCTGCTGACCCGAAAAAACACCGGATGCCAGGAGTGAAGACTCCTTTTGGAAAACCTTTCCCGCGCCACAGGAATATACTGCTGACTGTTCCGATATATAATAAAGACTGCTTCCATCCGAAATCAGATTTCCTCCTGTCAAGAAGCTTCCCAGCAGATTTTCTTTCGTAAACGCTTTCACCTGATAAGACGCGAACAGTGTCTTTTCAATCTGCTGTTTCCCCTTGATCAGATGAATGGCGAGATATCGGTTTTCATATCCGGTATTCTCAATCTTTAGCTGCGTCTGGCTGCGCTCTTTTATCGTCACAGTTTCCCCGTTGATCTGTAATTCCATGGTACCTTCCGGAAAATAGCCATTCAAAACCAGATTTCCGGCTTCATCAAAGGCAATCCCGCTAAGCTCCATCTGTGCCTCATCAAAGTAGGAAAAATCCAGAATGCCCCCGGAGGACAATTTCTCTGAAAGGGACGATACCCTTCGAACACTGCCACAGACCTTGTCTGCCAGTCCCTCTGCCGTTTCCTGTGGATAGAGGTTGGAAATCAGACCAACTGCTGCTGATACATAGGGCGTCGCCATCGAGGTTCCACTCATGTATTCATAATTGCCAAACAACTCTGAAGATACATTTTCCTTGCTGACTGCCAGATCATCAAAACAAAGCTCATAGCTGCCGGTCGTGAATGGAACAAAGCAAAAGATCAGTCCGTAGCTGCCGGATGGCTTTGCTGTACTATTCAGCGGAGATGAGATATGCGTCCAGTAATTTCCTGTTGCTCCTGCCGTCAGATACTGATAGCCCGCATAACCGGAAAGCTCCCGAAATGCCACATCTGTCTCCGGTACCGTGGACAAGCTGCCATTTCTCAAGGTTTCCAATCCATAATACAGATACCCGCTCCCTGATGCCGCGTTTAATTTCACCATGCTGCTCAAATAAAAGGTTTTGATATTGGTATTCAGCTCCATTGGAAAGTATAACAGATAGACCTGCCCTTTGATGGCATTAGGAATCGTCCATGTCAAAGCTGCTGCATTTTCGTCCGGAAGTCCAAAAAATTCACTTTTGTCCTTAGGATTGACACTGATGTTTTTTGTTGAACTCCCCTCGATTTTATAAGAAAGATCCTGTTTCCCTTCAAAATTTTGATAAAAGGAACACAGCTGCTCTCTCTGCTCCTCGCTATAGAGCCCCGGCTGAAATACCGGCTCTGGAGACAGGGATAACATATCCGTCCCCGGTGCCGCCAGATCGACGCTTTCCTTTCCGTAGTTGCTAAAGGACGCCAGCTCATCCCGCTCATTGGATGCTGCAACTGAAACGATGTATTTACTGTCTATCCCTGCCGGAATTGTTCTTGTGACATCGTTATCCTTTCCGATATTTCCAGCAGCGCAGACAGAAACCGCGCCATATTTTCCGACTTTATTAATTACCGTTTCCAAAAGAAGGGATTCCTCTTCTCCTCCCCAGGAATTATTGACTGCCACGACATTGACCCCGCTCCTTTGGGCATCATAGATATAATTATAAGCTTCAATCGCCTTTGCCAGATCTCCCTGTCCGTCCTTGTCCATAAATTTTAAGATCATGAGCTTTAGGTTGTCCGCATATGATGCCATCCCGGCAATCCCCTGCTGATTATTGGCTCTTGCCGAAAGGAGTCCCGCAACATGTGTCCCATGTCCATTGTCATCCAGCGGATTCGTGTCTTTATTGACAAAATCATATCCTACGGTTCCTTTGATCCTGGAGGATGTATTCTGCCAGAGGCTTTCCTGAAATTCCGGATCCGTATAAAATACCCCGGTATCCAGAATAGCAATGACCTTTTGCCCAGAAGTATCCATCTGCGGAAGTGACTCAGGATGAAGGTCGGCACTGACGGTCCCCTTATTTTGTCCCTGATTCTCCAATGCCCACTGATAGGCTGCATAGGAATCTTCACTCAGTGCATCGGTATGTACTATGGCATTTGGCTCAGCCAGCAGGACTCCCTCCGCACCGGATACCCTAGAAAGCAGCTCCGCTGTCGTCAGGTGGTCGGATCGGAGCAATAAAATCTCAGCTGCGGAGGATTCTATGGTTTCCCGTTCCTGCTCCGAAAGAAGTGGCTCCTGCTCGGGATCAATCTCCTCCGGGACAGACTCCGAATCGGTTTCATTTAGCTCCCATTCCATCTCCGGTTCCCAGAGTCTTGTGATTTCCAAATTATCGATTCCACAAACGTTTTCGAGGCTTTTTTCCTCCGTCTGGCTATCGCCCATGACAGCCTCCGTTTCCGGGATGACTGCTTCCTCCTTCTGATATAAGACAAGAATCTCACCTTCTATATAGTTTTCTTCTGGAACCATCTTATCCTCAGATATATTTTCCAAAATCACAGGCTGTTCCTGCTCATCCTGTCCTTCCTGCTCTGCTTCTTTTGATGTTTCTATCTCCGAGGTCAGCGCATAGGATGGAAAAACGCTGCCGAACAGAAAAATCGACATCATGATTCCCAGAAGTCTGCTCCATCCTTTTCTTTTTTGTAATTTGTTCTCTCTCTTCCTATTTTTCAATCAGAATCCCTCTTTCTTCTTTCCTCTTTCAATCCTTTCTTAAGAGCCCTACTCCTCTCTGATCAGGAAAAAGCTCTCATGCATAGCACTTTATTTTACCATAAAAATACTTCTTCCGCAATCCTAGATTTCGATGCTTTTCGAGATAAACATCGCTGCTGCCGCCCCGGATTTTCACACTCTGTGCGCCTTCGGTGATCAAAACATCAAAAAAAGCCCGCTTTTTACAGCAAGCTCTTTTTTAACATTTTTTTATTTTTTATTACTGCGAAGCAGCGGGAAATCCGAATGCCGGGAGGGGGACTGTGAATAGTAACTACTTTTTCCTAATCCTCAACCATCTCCAGCCGCCCCACAAAAGGCAGATTCCGATACTTCTGAGCATAATCCAGTCCATATCCCACAACGAACTCATTTGGCACTACGAACCCGGTATAATCGATCGGTACCTCCACTTCCCTCCGGTCCGGCTTGTCTAACAACGTACAGATTTTCAATGAAGCTGCCTTTCGTTCCATCAGAAGCTTACGCAGCTCATAAAGGGTATTTCCACTGTCAATAATATCCTCTACGATCAAAACATCCTTCCCCTCAATATCATCATCCAAATCTTTTTTGATCTTTAGTGTTCCGGAGCTTTCGGTTCCGTCTCCATAACTGGAAGCAGACATAAAATCAATGGTGACCGGCAGGGTGATTTTTTTTGCCAGCTCAGTAAAAAAGAATACGCTTCCTCTTAAAATACAGATCAAATGAATGCGCTTTCCTTCATAGTCCCTGTCAATCTGTGACGCAAGCTCGCAGATTCGTCTTTCGATCTGTTGTTCTGAATACATTTCATGTATGATTTCTTTCATGTTTATGTCTCCTTTTTCTTTTTGTATTTTCATGGAATATTTTTGTCCATTTTATCATACTTCCTTCGCAGCGTACAGTGTTTTTTTCAATCCATAATAATCTGGTCTACCGTCACGAACTGATATCCACGCCTGCTCAATTCCTCAACGATGCTCCACACGGCCTCGACCGATGTTTCATAATAATCATGCATCAAAATAATACCATTCTCCTGTGTTCCTTCCAGCACTCTCTCCAAAATCACGGAAGGATCCTTTACTTTCCAATCCAGCGTATCTACATCCCACATTACCGGAATCATCTGAAGGTGCGTTTCAAAGGACTTGTTCCACGCCCCAAAGGGCGGGCGGATCAAACAGGTCTCCTGCCCTGTCACGTCATGTATTTTTTGATTTGTTTTTTTGATTTCTAAGAATCCTTCTTCTTCTGAAATTTTCGACAGATCGACATGATGATAGGTATGATTTCCTATCAAATGGCCTTCCTTTACCATACGTTTGAGCAAGGTCTCGTTTCCCTCGATCTGCTCTCCAATCACAAAAAAGGTGGCTTTGATTCCCCGTTCCTTCAGTCCATCCAAGAGCTGCTTTGTATATATGGGATGCGGACCGTCGTCAAAGGTCAGTGCCACCTTTTTTATTTCAGGACAGGATAGCCCCGCCCAGACCTGTTTTCCGATATTCACATTCATCAGGATTGCCAGAATACAAAACAATATCCCCACCATACCATAGGATCTCTGCTTCTTCATATAAAGCTCCTTGATTGCTCTATCACTTCATATCATTGTATTCCGGTCTTTCGATTTCTATTCTCTTCTTCCTCGTAAATTCTGTGTCACTTTATCAAAATATCCATTATATTGCCATCATCATTTCACAGTGACTTTCGCTGTGTTCATCGTCACAGTGCCCACGGTCTGGAATCATCGGGGGCTGAATCGTCATCCAGAAAGTTCTGGGCATAAGTCGGTGTAAGGTCATAGCTGAATCAAAGTAGTAGTCCGCCTGGTTTTCAATGAGATCTCTTATCGAAACTGATTGCAGTCTGCATGATATTCGTAGTCAATGGCTCTTAAGATACTACAGAGTTCCTCTTCTGTCACATCCTCCGAACGGCAGAACTCCTGCAAATTCTTATAATGGTCGCGAAGCTGCGTGTTCACATAGCTCAGCAGCATAACGGGATCTTTTGGCATCTTTTTCTCTCCTTTCATTTTTTCCTGGCCGCAGCCGTCAGCCTGCTGCCGTCAAAATCAATTTCTATGATATCTCCTTCCGATAAATCTCCGGAAAGGATCAGCTTTGCTGCCAGGGTCTCCACATTTTTTTGCAGGTAACGTTTCATCGGACGGGCTCCATATTCTGCCTGGTAGCCTTCGTCAATGATATTTTCCTTTGCCTCTGCGCTCAGCCGAATGGAAAGCTGTTTTTCCCTTAATCTTCGATTTACATCCAAGAGCAGGAGATCAATAATCGAGGACATATTCTCCTTGGTCAGAGGCTTGAACAGGATGATTTCATCCAGACGGTTCAAGAATTCCGGACGGAAGGAGGCGCGCAGCTGCTCCATCACATGTTCCTCACATTCCGGTGAAATTTCTCCCAATCCGTTGATTCCATCTAACAGATAGGCTGAACCGATATTGGACGTCATGATCAAAATCGTGTTTTTAAAATCCACGGTACGCCCCTTGGAATCTGTCACTCTTCCATCATCCAATACCTGCAAAAGGACATTGAACACATCCGGATGAGCCTTTTCCACCTCATCAAAAAGAACCACAGAATATGGTTTCCTACGGACAGCCTCGGTCAGCTGGCCGCCTTCCTCGTATCCAACATATCCCGGAGGCGCTCCAATTAAGCGGGAGACCGAATGCTTCTCCATGTATTCGCTCATATCGATCCGGATCATATTTTGTTCATCATCAAAGAGCTGATAAGCAAGCGCCTTGGCAAGCTCTGTTTTTCCCACTCCGGTCGGACCTAAGAACAAAAAGGAACCAATCGGTTTGGATGGATCTTTGATCCCTGCCTTGGACCGAAGGATCGACTCGGTCACCAGAGTCACCGCATTGTCCTGTCCTATGATTCTCTCATGCAGAGCGTCATCCAGGTGCAGGATCTTATTCCGCTCCCCCTCGGTCAAACGGGTCACAGGAATATTCGTCCAACGAGAGACGATCTTTGCGATTTCTTCTTCATCCACACGCTCCCGGACTAGAGAAAGCTCCCGCTCCCGGACATGTTCCTCTTCCTCCTCCAGTTGTTTTTTCAGCTGTGCCAGGGTTCCATACCGAAGCTCTGCCTGCTTTTCCAAGTCATATTCCTGCTCTGCAATGGCGATCTGCTTATTGACTTCCTCCATCTGTTCCCGAATCTTTTGGACATTTTCTACGGCATTTTTTTCATTTTCCCACTGGGCCTTTTGGGTCTGATACTCATCTCGCAGCTCGGCAAGCTCTTTTTGAAGGGTAGAACGACGCTCTGCCGAAAGCTTGTCCTCCTCCTTCTGCAATGCCCTCTCCTCAATTTCCATCTGGAGAATCTTCCGCCTTTTTTCATCCAGCTCCGTCGGCATGGAATTCATTTCGGTCTTGATCAGGGCGCAGGCCTCATCCACCAGATCGATTGCCTTGTCCGGAAGGAAACGGTCGGTAATATAACGATCCGAAAGAACTGCCGCAGAAACGAGCGCGCCGTCCATGATCTTTACTCCATGAAAGACCTCGAACCGCTCCTTGAGTCCTCTTAGAATAGAAATCGTATCCTCCACGGTCGGCTCACTGATCAGAACCGGCTGAAACCGTCTCTCCAGAGCAGCATCCTTTTCAATATACTGACGGTATTCATCCAGCGTCGTCGCACCGATACAATGCAGCTCTCCACGCGCCAGCATCGGCTTTAGCATGTTTCCGGCATCAAGGGCTCCGTCCGTCTTTCCGGCTCCGACGATCGTGTGAAGCTCATCGATAAATAAAATCATCTCTCCCTCGGAGCTTTTGACCTCTTCTAAGACGGCTTTTAACCGCTCCTCGAACTCTCCCCTGTATTTTGCGCCGGCAATCAAAGATCCCATATCCAGAGCGAACAACTTTTTGTCCTTTAAGTTTTCCGGAACATCACCTTTGACGATTCTCTGCGCCAGTCCTTCGACGGCTGCCGTCTTTCCGACTCCCGGTTCTCCGATCAGTACCGGATTATTCTTTGTCTTCCTGGAAAGTATCTGTATGATGTTCCGAATCTCAGCATCCCTTCCGATCACTGGATCTGTCTTTTGCTCTCTCGCGCGTTCTACCATATCATATCCGTACTTTGTCAGGGTATCATAGGTTGCCTCCGGGTTGTCCGAGGTCACCTTTTGATTTCCCCTTACGGTTGAAAGGACCTGTAGGAACCTCTCTCTCGTGATGCCAAGATCTTTGAAGATCTTTTTGATTCCCGGATTTTGATGGGCGATCATCGCCAGGAACAGATGCTCTACTGAAACATATTCATCTCCCATCTGCTTGGCCTCATCCTCCGCATGGGTCAGAACATAATTCAGCTCACGTCCCACATAGGGATTTCCCCCGGAGACCTTGGTCCTTGCTGAAAGCGCAGACTCTATCATCTGATCAAAATATGCTTTTTGAATTCCCATCTTCTCTATGAGCTTTGCAATCAGACTATCCTCCTGCCAGACCAGTGCTGCCAGCAGATGCTCCTGCTCCAGCTCCTGATTTCCATAGTCCATTGCCAGCTTCTCCATTTGATTGATTGCTTCGACTGATTTTTGCGTAAATTTATTGATGTTCATAGATCACACCTCCATTTCTTTGTTCTAGTTGTAATATAACATATGTCTTCCTAAAAAGCAAGTCCTATTTTTCTACCGCTGGATATACTCATGAACGAAATGACCTGCCGTTTTGTTCGTAAGTCGGACTGCTTTGTAGTTTATTTCGTTACGCAGTATATATTACGATCATTGCTCCTTCCCTTATTTTTCTCAGGATCTTTGCCATCTTTTTTTCCGATATGCTGACACAGCCCGAGGTCTGTTTCGCCTTGGCACAGCAGTGCAAAAAAATACAGGAGCCTTTTCCGGCAATGCCTTCTACATTATAGTCAATAAATACCCCATAATTATAATATCCCTGATAATCGATCAAATGCTCTCCACTGACAGAGGCCACGCCCAGATCTCTGACATCAACGAGCTGATTATAATATGGAAGAGAGGAATCATCGCACCAATAATGATATGGGGTCACCTTAGTATACTTTAACTGTGCTCCCGGATCGTCTAAAATTCCAAAGGCTTCCGTTAAATGATAGGCGCCTAAGGGCGTCTTTTTGTCTCCTTCCCGTTCCTTTCCATATCCATTTGCGCCGATGTAACCGTTACACTCAAATCTCTGTTTCCATCTTCCGTTGGAAAGCCGTTCATGAAGGGAAACCCTTGCCTTGCTCCCCCCGGTACAGCGTACCAGAACCAACTGGTCTGTTTCCTTTGCTGAAGAAAATGTCACTGCCTTGCTGTGCATTTTTTTCTGCCGGAGCTGAATGGGTTCATTTTTTGTATTCACGGCAAGAACCGCACCCTCATATCCCAGTTCCTTCGTCCGGCTGCTTTTTTTATCATATTTTGCTGACATCCCCATTGTCCGTATCGCCTTCCAGCCAACATAGAGCGTTCCATGGATCCGCCGGCTCTTTACGGTCAGTTTTTTCTTGATTCCATTGAAGAGCAAATATTTTTTCCCTGCAAAAATCTGAATCTCATTCTCTCCTATCGTGATCTGACAGATCTTTTCCTCCTCATCCATCGTATACTCTGCCCGAATCACCCGGCAGAAATAGTCCAGCGGCACCATGATATTTCCGTTATATTTTACCAGTGCGGCATTTGCTTCCAAAAATCCAATAGAGTATCCATCCACACAAAGCACTGCCTGTTTCATTTCTTTTTCCTGCGCTGCATATCCCGTGCGCGGACAGAGCAGGAACCATATTCCAATGATCAGCCATCCAAGCATCCGGCTCTTCCTCTTTACTTTATGATTTTTCTTCATCATATTCTATTCCTTTCCTGACTATTCATTGTCTCTTGCCGGTGAACCTCACGCCGGAAAGACACACGGTAACAAAAAATTCAGATACGAAATCCATCGTATCTGAATTTTTATCCTAATCTGCTTTGTATCACATATTTTTTCTTATTCTCATGAACGAAATAACTTGCCGTTTCGCTTCCTATAACTTGAAGAATGCCATTTCATCCTGAAGAGAATCTGCCATTTCCTTTAACTCTTTTGCGGACTGAGCCAAAAGGTTGATCGTCGCATTCAGCTCCTGCATGGAAGCCGTCGTCTCCTGAGTGGAAGCTGCATTTTCCTGGGAAATTGCGGAAAGATTCTGAATAATATCGAACATCTTCTCTCTGGACTGATCACAGGTCTTGGTACAGGTATCAATATTCCTGGTCTCTTCTCTGGTATCACTGATTCCTCTTGTGATCTGGTCAAATTTTGTCTTGGTCGCATCCATCTTCTTTTGCTGTTCAGCAATCGTCTCTTCTACCTCGCTCATGACCTGAACCGTCATCTGAGACTCATCCAAGAGATTGGTAATGACATCCTCGATCTTTTGTGCGGACTCGTTGGACTCATCCGCAAGCTTCTGAATCTGGGATGCTACGACAGCGAATCCCTTTCCGGCTTCACCGGCACGGGCTGCCTCGATGCTGGCATTTAAGGAAAGAAGGTTGGTCTCTGTCGCAATCGCCGCGATGATATTGACAGCCTCCCGAATCTCCTCTGCGGAAATATTGGTCTGATGTACCTGTCTGGAAATTCTGGAAATTGCATTCGCCGTCTTGTCGTTGGACTCGCTGAGCTCTTCCATACTGGTAACTGCCTCTGACCCTACAGCATGCATCATATCTGAGGTAGAGTCTAAACGCTCCACGCCTTTTACAATATCACTAAAGTACTGACCCATCTCATACATTTCCTTTGTCGCCGTCTCAATATCCTCAGCCTGGGAAACGGCTCCCTTGGAGATATCCTCTACGGCATTGCTGATTCCATCTGCCGTCTCACTGCTCTGGGATGCCATGAGCTCTAAGTTGTTCCCGGCGTCAGTCAGCTGTGTCGTAGAATTTGAAATATGACCAATGACTTCACGAAGACGTTTGGAAAGATCATCGATAGACCTTGCCATCAGGCCAAGCTCTGTCTGGTTCTGAAGAAGCTTCTGATCAATTGATACATTCATATCACCGTCAGATACCTTTGCAATGATGCCCTCTGATTTTTGAACAATCGCCGCTATGGATTTTGCCATCATGGCTGCAACCACGGCAACAAGAATCAATAATATCATGGCGATCCCAATGATTGTATTTCTTTTGGAACCTATGTATGACTCGACATTTTCTGCTTTTTTTCCTACAAATACCGAGCCGGCGATGGTCTGATCTGAATTATACAGCGGTACACAGGCAACAAAGTATGTGTCATCTCCGATTTTTGTACTCTCGTTGACGAAGGTATTTCCTTTGCTGACTTCTGCATAGACCTCATCGGAAATATCCTTTCCCACAAAGCTCTGATCGAGTGTAGTGATCATCCGTGTCTTTCCATATATGATGGTGAAATCCACATCCTTGTCCTTTACTAAATTGGCCATACCGGCAGCCTGAATGGAAACATCGGTCTCTCCTTTTAGAAGGTTCCCGGCGTCATTCACTGAAAAATTCCCTTCCTGAGCATCATAAGCAGCTGCGATCATCGTCGCGGTATTTTCCAGTCCTTCCAATGCCTCATCCTCCATTCCATCCTTCATGGAACTTATGGATACCATTAAAATAATCAGGGTCAACGCCACAATAGGAATCAGGGTCAGCAGAATCAGCTGCCACATAATGCTAAAATTGGGTCTTGCCCGTTTTCCATTAGTTACATTTGCCATTTTTCAATCTCCCTTCTCTGATTTATTCGTTATATAACATATTTATTTTATAACTTTTTCCTTTCAATTTCAATAGTTTTTCCTTCATTTTTTCATAAGTTTTTTCTGGTTCATTGATTCATTTTTCCTGATAGGAATCGTAACACAAAAACATATTCTCATGAACGAAATAACTTGCCGTAACGACAACAGTTTCGTTAACGAGCATAACATAAAAGCAGGGCCTTATAATAGCCCCGCTTTTTCTCAATCATTATTTTTATCCTGGTTTCCCGGAAACCTAACTTACCCGGAACATTCCAATGATTTCTTCCAGTGCCCGTGAATGCTCCTGTACTCCATCACTGACCTCGGAAACCTCGTTCATGGAATTTGCTACCGTTTCTGCTGTTGCCGAAACCTCCTGTGCCACTGCCGCATTTTCCTGTGCAATGGCCGCAAGACCACTTGCCAGATCTGCAACTTCACCAGAGTTCTGGGACAGATTCTCATTGATCTGCTCCATGTGTCGAATCTGCTCATTTACTGCCTGGACATTTCTAACGATCAGCTCAAACTTATCATTGGTATTATGTACGTTCTCGCTTTGGCGTTCAGAAATACCCTTTACAATATTGCTCTGTTTTACGGCATTCTCTGCATTGCCCTGGAGCTCTGCCAGCATCGTATTGATCACATGAACCGTCTCTGCTGACTGCTCCGAAAGCTGCCGAATCTCATCTGCCACAACAGCAAAGCCCTTTCCTGCTTCTCCTGCCCGGGCCGCCTCAATGCTGGCATTTAAAGACAGAAGATTCGTCTGGGTCGCAATCTGAGAAATCAGATCACTGGATTCACTGATTTTATTTGTGCTCTTGCCAATGCTGTCAATAATCTCGAAGATTGCATCCAATGCCTCATTGCTCTGCTTCGTCGTCTCTAACAGCTCGTCCACCGCAAGGGTTCCCTCGGACGTCGCTGTTTCAATCTGTTGATTTGCCATTGTCAGATGATCTGCACATCCAACGGATTCCTGAACCACATTCTGCATATCCATCACGGAGCTGGAAATCTTTTCGGTGTCATCTGCCTGCTGCGTCGCCGCATGCGCCAGGTCATTGATTGCAGTGGAAATACTGTCAACTGACATCGTTGTCGAACCCGTCACCTTATTCATCCGCTCCGAGGCATTCAGCAGACTGTCGGAAGAATCCTTGAGCTGAACAATCACCTCTTTTAATTCCTCTACCAATCCATCTGTCGCCCGTCCGATATCTCCAAACTCATCCTTTGTATCGATATGTGCCGGTTCTACTGTCAGATCGTTCTCACCGACCTTTAAGATGATATCCTTGAGCTTTTTCAATGCCTTTGTCATATACTGGGACATCGTAAAAATCAGAACGCTCAAACAAAGGATCACAAGAACGACCACGATGATTGTCACTGTGGTAACGGTATGAATTGTCGCCTCCAGCTGCTCTGTCTGCTCCGTCTTGTAGGTATCTACGACCTCTTCCATCAAGTCGATGGAATCTCTTGCCGTATCGAAAGCCGTCATCTGACTTTCCTCTGAACCTTCGCCGGTCGACAGGGTATACGCTCCTTTCCATGTGGTAAAATTCTGATTGAAGGTGTCAATCAATTCTTTGAGCGTCTTGCCCTCTGAGGTCTTGGTACCGGTATAGAGCTTCTCATTGCCTTTCGCAATGTTTTCAATTTCTGCGATTCCTTCCTCTACCTGTTTTGCGTTCTTGTCAAAATCCTCCAGATGTCCCCTTTGGTGCTCTTCCTCATCCGGCGGCAGCTCCGGCGCTTCTCCATCTGCCGGCACATTCTTTAGGTTGGTCATCCTAAATTTCATGCTTGCCTGATCCGCCTGGTAAAAATCCCGATCAGCAGAAATGATGGTGCTGTTCAGCTGATACGTCAGGTCGGATAGCTCCGAAAGGGATGTATTGACCCAATTCACATTGTTGAGCAATACGACAGTCACCAGAATCAGAACAATCACGACAGGAAAAGTCAACAATCCGATTTTGACTCCGACTTTTGTGTTTTTGATCATGTAAATTCCTCCTTTTTTTACCATTTCATCAAAGCTTGTCACCCCCCGCTTTGTGGCTTCATTTCTCCTCCAAATTATCACAAGATCATCCTGCAAAAAAACTGTTCACGGAATAATGGAACCACAGCAGCTTTTATTATACACTCTTTTTTTATTATATAATAAACATGATACATATTCAATGATTTTTTAGCAAATATAATGGAACTATTACAACATTTTATTTTTTTGTTTTACCGCTGCGATATCCACCAATCCCAGATGTCCTTTTTCTGTCTCCATGCTCGTTAGCAGGGCATTTGCCGTATCCAGTGACGTCAGACAATGAATTCCGATTTCGATTGCGGTTCTCCGGATCAAAAAGCCATCTCTGTGCTTGTCCCTTCCTTGTGTCGGCGTATCAATGACAAGATCGATCTTGTGTCCGAGCATGAGATCCATGACGGTCGGCGACTCCTGGGAAATTTTATTGACCCGTGCTGCATGGACTCCATTTTCCTTCATGACTTTTGCCGTACTTCTTGTCGCATAGACCCGGTATCCCAGCTTTTCGAACCGTCGGCCGACCTCGATTGCCTCTTTCTTGTCCGTATCCTTGACGGTAATGATGACCTGCTTATGCTTTGGCAGATCGATTCCAGCCCCTAAGAATGCTTTATATAGGGCTTCGTCAAAGGTCTTTGCGATACCGAGCACCTCTCCGGTGGACTTCATTTCCGGTCCTAAACTGATTTCTGCCCCGCGCAGCTTTTCAAAAGAAAAGACCGGCATTTTGACAGCAATATATTCTGCCTCCGGTGCAAGCCCCGGTTCATATCCAAGCTCCCGGATTGTTTTTCCGACAATGACCTGGGTTGCGAGATCCACGATTGGGATTCCTGTTACCTTACTGATGTAGGGAACCGTCCTGGAGGAACGCGGATTGACCTCGATGACATAGACCTCTTCCCCACATACGATGAACTGAATATTGATCAGTCCAATTACATGGAGCGACCGCGCCAGTCGCTTGGTGTATTCGGTAATGGTCTCTTTTACCTGTTCGCTGATTGTCTGCGCCGGATAGACCGAGATACTGTCTCCGGAATGGATCCCGGCCCGTTCAATATGTTCCATGATTCCCGGAATCAGGATATCCTTCCCATCACAGACCGCATCGACCTCCAGCTCCTTTCCCATCAGATATTTATCTACCAGAATCGGATGTTCCTGCGCGATCTGATTGATCACAGTGATAAATTCCTCCATATCCTCATCGGAAATCGCAATGTGCATTCCCTGACCTCCAAGAACGTAGGAAGGACGTACCAGGACAGGATACCCCAGATCCTTTGCCGCTTTTTTTGCTTCTTCCACGGTAAAGACCGTATGTCCCTTGGGTCTTGGAATTTTGCACTCCTCTAAAATCTGGTCAAAAAGCTCCCGATCCTCTGCTGCATCGACATTTTCTGCAGAAGTTCCAAGAATCTGCACTCCCATCTTCATCAAACTTTCTGTCAGCTTGATCGCTGTCTGCCCGCCGAACTGTACCACTGCCCCATCCGGCTGCTCCATCCGGACAATGTTTTCTACATCTTCCGGCGTCAAAGGCTCAAAATAGAGCTTATCCGCAATATCAAAATCCGTACTTACCGTTTCCGGATTGTTGTTGACAATAATGGTCTCATAGCCCATCCTGGCAAATGCCCAGGTGCTGTGAACCGAGCAATAATCAAATTCGATTCCCTGGCCAATGCGGATCGGCCCGGAGCCAAGAACGAGCACCTTCTTTTTTTGCTCCTTTTGTTCCTTGCTGCCATTCTCCTCCAGCAGTTCATTTTCACTGCCAAAGCAGGAATAGTAATACGGGGTATGTGCTTCGAACTCTGCTGCGCAGGTATCTACCATTTTGAAGGCAGCTGTGATACCATTTTCATAGCGGAGAGCGCGGATTTCTTCTTCTGTTTTATTCGTCAGGCCGGCAATGACCTGATCTGGGAATTCAATCCGTTTCGCTTCTTTCAGCAGAGCTAAGAATGCTGTTTTTTCTGTTTCCTTGGAAAGATCCATTTCCGCCGCTTCTTTTAATTTTTCTTCCATCTCTACCAGAATCGCGATCTTATCGATGAACCAAAGGTCGATCTTTGTAATCTCATGAATTTCCTCATAGGAAATGCCGCGGCGAAGTGCCTCTGCGATCACATAGATCCGGCGGTCATCGACCTTGTGAAGACGCTCGATTAATTCTTCCTCCGTCTCTCCGGAGAAATCATAGGAAAGCAGGCTGTTCACATGCTGCTCCAGAGAGCGGATTGCCTTCATCAGGGCTCCTTCAAAATTCGTACAGATGCTCATGACTTCTCCGGTCGCCTTCATCTGTGTCGTCAAGGTCCTCTTTGCTGTCAAAAATTTATCAAACGGCAGTCTTGGAATCTTTACCACGCAATAGTCGAGCATTGGCTCAAAGCTTGCATACGTCTTTTGTGTCACAGCATTTTTGATCTCATCCAGGGTATATCCCAAGGCAATCTTAGCCGCCACCTTGGCAATCGGATAACCTGTCGCTTTTGATGCCAACGCCGAAGAACGACTGACACGCGGATTGACCTCGATGACACAATACTCAAAGCTTTCCGGATTTAGGGCGAACTGAACATTACATCCTCCGGTTATTTCCAATTCACTGATGATTTTTAGTGCTGAGGTACGGAGCATCTGATATTCTTTGTCTCCCAGGGTCTGGGACGGTGCAACGACAATACTGTCTCCGGTGTGTACCCCGACCGGATCGATGTTTTCCATATTGCAGACGGTGATCACGTTTCCCTTTCCGTCCCGCATGACCTCATATTCGATTTCCTTCCAGCCGGCGATGCAGCGTTCTACCAGAACCTGTCCTACGCGGCTCAGCCTTAGGCCATTCGCCAGGATTTCTTCAAGCTCCGCCTGGTTTTTGGCAATTCCACCGCCGCTTCCTCCTAAGGTATAGGCCGGGCGAAGAACGACCGGATAACCGATTTGATTGGCAAAAACAACACCATCTTCCACATTTTCTACGACCAGTGAAGGTGCGCATGGCTCGTTGATTTTTTCCATTGTTTCTTTGAACTCAAGCCGGTCCTCTGCTCTTCGAATCGTCCGTGCCGTCGTACCAATCAACCGAACCTGATGTTCTTCTAAAAATCCGGACTCTGCCAGCTCCATTCCCAGGTTCAGTCCTGCCTGTCCGCCAAGTGTCGGCAGAATACTGTCCGGTTTTTCTTTTTCTATGATTTTCTCCAGAACCTTTGCGTTCAGTGGCTCGATATAGACCTCATCCGCAATATCACGGTCCGTCATAATGGTCGCCGGATTGGAATTGACCAAAACGACCTCGATTCCTTCTTCTTTCAGGGAACGACAGGCCTGTGTTCCTGCATAGTCAAACTCTGCTGCCTGTCCAATCACGATCGGTCCTGAGCCGATCACCATTACTTTTTTTATTTCCGGATTTCTTGGCATACCTCTTCTCCTTCCATCATCTGAATAAAACGGTCAAACAGATACGAAGAATCCTGCGGTCCTGGGCAGGCCTCCGGGTGAAACTGAACCGTAAAAATGTTTTTTCCAACATAGAAGAGTCCTTCATTGGTTCCGTCGTTGACATTTTCAAACGCTGGTCTTGCCACGGATGGATCCAGGCTCTTAGTATCTACCACATACCCGTGATTTTGAGACGAAATATAGACTCTTCCATTGGATAAATCCCTTACCGGATGATTTCCGCCCCGATGACCGTATTTTAATTTATAGGTATCCGCTCCCGCTGCCAGTGCCATAAGCTGGTGTCCCAGACAGATGGCAAAAATCGGGATCTTGGACTCATAGAGTTTTTTGATCTCCCGGATGATGCTCTCACATTCCTTCGGGTCTCCCGGTCCGTTTGAAAGCATGATGCCATCCGGAGCACTAGAAAGGATGTCTGTCGCGGCTGTCGCGGCAGGATAGATCGTCACCTCACACCCGCGCTCTACCAGGGAAGCAGCGATGTTCTCCTTAGCTCCCAGATCCAGAAGAGCTACCTTTTTAGGCTTTGAAAAGACTGATTTCTTCTCTCTTCCTGAATAGATATACACTTCTTTACAGGTCACCTTCTCTACTACCTTCCCTGTCCGATAGCTTTTGATGGCGGGAAGCAAGGCAGAAATATCCTCATACTCTGTCGTTGTGATCATTCCGTTCATCGTCCCTTTTTCCCGAAGGAGTTTGGTCAGCTTTCTGGTATCGATTCCGGCAATGCCTGGAATATCATATTGCAGTAAAAAATCCTGAATCGAACCCTCGCTTCGAAAATTGCTGTGCAGTCTGGACAATTCCCGTACAATATATCCATCCGGCCATGGCCGTGCGGATTCCATATCTTTGGTACAGATTCCATAATTTCCAATCAATGGATAAGTCATGGCAACTGCCTGCCCTGCATAGGAGGGATCGGTCAGGACTTCTAAATAGCCTGTCATCGAGGTATTAAAGACGATCTCACTGATCACTTCTCTCTTAGAACCAATGGAAGTCCCTTCCATCACGGTTCCATCCTCTAATATGAGGAATGCTTTCATTTTTCATCATCCTTTCACTTTTTCTATTTCTGTATTTTTCAATAAAAAACACCGATATGCCGCCATTGGCAAACCGATGTTTTTCTTCTCGATTCTATCCGGACGCTGCGATTTGCGATAAATCGGCGGCTCTTGGAAATATTTCCTTATCCATGAAGGATAAAAAATGCAATTACATCAAAAATCTGGCGAAGCTCCTTTAACTG
>CADBUD010000250.1 GCA_902797785.1 uncultured Lachnospiraceae bacterium | reverse complement strand
TGCAGCCCTGATAGCAAGTACGACAGCGGCAGAAGAAAAGCCGGAGGAGAAGAAAGAAGAACCGCCAGTACCGGCATACCAGCCAAGTGATGATCCAAATCATGTGATGACACCGGAAGAAATTGCAGCGTTAATTGCCAGTACAACATAAAAATAAAGAGTTAGATGAATTAAATTTGAAATTGAATGGGAACAGGAAAGATAGAAAATTAAAATTCCAGCTACGCAGCCAGACTCCAAAGATAGGAGACTGGCTGTATAACTGGAATTATTTATAATTATTTATTCTTCTTATTCTTTTTGCGGTAGGTTGGTCGATACATGGTATTTCTCTTATATCGTATGATAAAAAGAAGAAGAAAGAATAAGAGAGACAAAATGGCTAGCCCACCAAAAAAGAACATTAATGGTTTAGAATATTTAATGATTAATCCGGATTTTGAAGATTCCGTCTCGTTAGAGTTATGGTTTTCATCTAAAGAACGAGAATGATACTTAAATTTATATCCATCACTGGAAGAGGATGGAGTAATAGATACGGTAGCTGTTCCAATATTATGATCTGCAAACTTATAACTTAAAGTTGCAATCGTAGTGTTATCAGAAGTTGTATCTGTTAAAATATCATAAGTAACATCATCAAAGGAATAGGAATTTGGAAGAACGATATTACTGTCAGAATCAATATTGATATCAGCAGAGCTATTAAATATATCTGTATTGATTTCTTTAATATTAGATTGAGATGAAATCAGGGATGTTTCATTTTCAGATACATTAAGAACCTGAAAATTTTGAAATCCATAATTAAATAAGGATGCCGTATCCAGATAATGACAGTTGGAAGGAGCTTTCATAACAATACAAACAAGTTCAATATTATCGCGCTTTGCATAACTGGCTAAAGTATTTAAAGCAACTGTGGTATATCCAGTTTTTCCACCTTCAAATCCATCATAGGTATATTCTTTTTTAGGAAACATTTTATGATGATTATTCCAAATACGAGACTCCGGCTGTTTATTAGTTGGAGAACAAATATATTGCCGGGTACTTGAAATGGAACGAAAAGTGTCATTTTTTATGGCAGCATTTAAAATCAGAGCCATATCATAAGCGCAGGTATGATGTTTTTTATCAGGAAGTCCATTGGGATTATTAAAATGCGTGTTTTGACATCCTAGTTCTTCTGCTTTTTGATTCATCATAGCAATAAATGAATCATAGGAACCGCCGACATGTTCAGCAAGCGCATAGGCAATTTGATTATCTGATTCCAATAACATTCCATAAAGACATTGCTCTACAGTTAATTCTTCTCCTTCGTCGATTCCGACCCGGCTGCTGTCCATATCTACATTAAAAATTGCTTCATGTGAAAAGGTGACAGTTTCATTCATAGAACAATTTTCAACACATAATAAAGCGGTCATGATTTTAGTAATACTTGCAGGATAAAGAGACTCTGTCATATTTTTCGAATAGAGGATGGTTCCCGTAGATGCTTCCATAAGAATGGCTGAATATGAGTCAATAGAAGGTCCATCCGGCCAGACGGCAGTGGAAAGCAAAGCATCGGAAGAGGAATCCTTTTGAGTATCATTAGAAGCTATACAGGGAAATGTATTAGTAAATAAAAGAAAAAAACAAATTACAAAAGATAAATCTTTCATATCTGCCTTTATTTCACAGTAAATGTGCAATAAAGAGGAAAGCAAGGTAGTATATTTTTTTAAAAAAGTATTCATAAGCACTCCTTTCATAGTTTCCTTATGTTAGAGATTCTGATTCATTATAATACGATTTAAAATAGTAATCAAGCTGAAAAAGCTATAATTTTATAAGGAGGAACAAAGTGAGATTAAGAAATATTACAGGATCAAAAGAGTATATTGCAGAAAGTGAGTTTGTTGTTCATGAACCAGAATATGAGAAAGGTAAATGGAAAGAACGATTCAACAATAATAATCCTATTTTTATAGAAATAGGGATGGGAAAAGGACAATTTCTTTTTGAATCTGCAAAGAAAAATCCAAAAATCAATTATATTGGAATTGAAAAATACTCCAGTGTATTAATTCGGGCAATTCAAAAAATGGAGGAAGAAGCGTTGTCCAATTTATTATTTATACGAATGGAAGCAGAAGAAATAGAACAGGTATTTGATTTTGAAGAAGTAGATCGGATTTTCTTGAACTTTTCCGATCCATGGCCAAAAGATCGCCACGCAAAGCGTAGACTGACCTCCGGACAATTTTTAGAACGGTATGACAAGATTTTATCGAAAGAAGGAAGAATAGAATTTAAAACAGATAATATTGGATTATTTGATTTTTCTCTGCAGGAAGTGGAGAAATCAAAGTGGAGCATAAAAGAGATGACGCGAGATTTACATAAAAATGAAGGAATGATGAAGAATAATATTATGACAGAATATGAGAAAAAATTTTCAGCGAAAGGAAATCCAATTTGTAAAATGATAATTTATAGATGAGACTTTTCTATTATTTGTGAATGAAGAACAGTGGAAGTCACAGAAAATTCGGGGGACAGAGCAAAAAAGATGATGCAAAATATATCATCTCTGGGAATATTCCGACATTTGGATTCTCCGTTCTTCCCGGCGTATTTTTCGCCTGAAATCCTCATTCTGGGAG
>CADBUD010000249.1 GCA_902797785.1 uncultured Lachnospiraceae bacterium | reverse complement strand
GTCGTATTTGGCGCACTGCTGCCTCGGATTTTCAAGCAAAATGCGCTTGAAAATACCTTGCGGGATAGTGGCTGTGAATAGTAACGGCAAAAGTGCCATGCGATGAAATCACAAGGCGTGAAGCGCCTTGTGGCTTTTGCCCCCGACATCATATTATTTTAACCGCTGCTCCAGAGTTTCCCTGACGGCTTTGATATATCCTTCTGTATTCAGCACCGTTGGATTCTCAATTGTCGTAATCAGAGCCAGATCCTTTGTCATCCTGCCGGACTCCACTGTAGTGATGCAGGCCTGTTCCAATTGATCGGCGAAGTGAATCAGTTCATCGATTCCATCCAGCTCTCCCCGCTTTCTTAAGGCTCCCGACCAGGCGAAAATCGTTGCGATTGAATTGGTCGAAGTCTCTTCTCCTTTCAGATGCTTGTAATAGTGTCTTTGAACGGTCCCATGAGCTGCTTCATATTCATAGTAGCCGTGAGGAGATACTAAAACAGAGGTCATCATTGACAAAGAGCCGAACGCTGTCGCCACCATATCACTCATCACATCTCCGTCGTAGTTTTTGCAGGCCCAGATATACCCGCCTTCAGAACGAATCACGCGCGCCACGGCATCATCGATCAGGGTATAGAAATATTCGATTCCGGCCTCTTTAAATTTTTCTTCATATTCTTTTTCGTATATCTCTGCAAAGATATCTTTGAAGGTATGATCATATTTTTTAGAAATGGTATCCTTTGTCGCGAACCAAAGATCCTGCTTCGTATCAAGAGCGTAATTGAAGCAGCTCTTCGCAAAATTTGAAATGGACTCTTCGACATTATGCATCCCCTGAATGATGCCCGGACCGTCAAAATCATGAATCGTCTCCCGAACGGTCTCTCCTCCGTCTGCCGGAGTATAGACAAGCTCACATTTGCCTGCTGCAGGAATCTTCATCTCTGTTGCCTTATAAACGTCTCCATAGGCATGACGCGCGATCGTGATTGGTTTTTTCCAGTTTTTTACATAAGGCTCGATTCCTTTTACGATAATCGGCGCCCGAAAGACAGTTCCATCCAGCATGGCACGGATCGTTCCATTCGGACTCTTATACATTTTTTTTAGATTGTACTCCGGCATCCTGGCAGCATTCGGTGTAATCGTCGCGCATTTTACAGCGACTCCGTATTTTTTTACCGCTTCAGCCGAATCGATCGTTACTTGATCGTCTGTTTCATTTCTATACTCCAATCCCAAGTCATAATATTCTGTCTTCAAATCGATGAACGGAAGAAGAAGCTCATCCTTGATCATCTTCCAAAGAATCCTGGTCATCTCATCTCCGTCCATTTCTACTAATGGTGTCTTCATCTGAATTTTAGCCATTTTTATTATTCCTCCTCTATAAACACCGGCTGATATCCGGCCGCAATACGTCTGCCCCGGCGCATTTCTTCTATCTTAGACTGACACGTTTAGCGTATCATCAAAGTAGATATGAAAGATTTATCTTCATATTTACTTAGTATAGCGTAATTTTTTCTATTTGTAAACCCTTTAAGCTATGCTTCTTTTCTCACTATCCTATCCTTTTCTTTTAAGATCGAATCTGCCGGCACAACTCCACGCACGGAGGAAAGCGGATAAATATTCGTATTTTTCCCAATGACGCTTCCCGGATTCAAGATTGAGCCACATCCTACCTCCACGTGGTCTCCCAACATGGCGCCAAATTTCTTTAGACCGGTTTCAATCGGTTCTTCTTTGGAATGGCGATTCTTTACAACGACTAGTGTTTTATCTGATTTCACATTAGAGGTAATCGACCCTGCTCCCATGTGAGATTTGTAGCCAAGAATCGAATCTCCGACATAATTGTAATGCGGTACCTGCACCTTATTGAACAGAACGACATTTTTCAGCTCGGTCGAATTTCCTACGACAGCCCCTTCTCCTACGATCGCATTTCCACGGATGAATGCGCAGTGGCGTACCTCTGCCTCTTTTCCGATAATCGCCGGGCCATGGATGTAAGCACTTTCAAAGACTTTGGCACTTTTTGCGATATACACATCTCCTTCCCGTCTTTCATATTCCTCCTCCGAAAGAGTCGGTCCGATTTTTTTTATGAACTCTCCAATCTTTGGAAGAGCCTCCCACGGGTAGGTCAGTCCTTCGAACAGTTCTGCCGCAATGGTTTCATTCAAATCATACAGGCTTTTAATTTCACATTCCTTCATTTTTTCAATCTCCTTTGCTATTGATTTTTTTGCTTCCGGTCTCCTTCTTTTTCTGATAAAATGGTGCAGACTTATCGAACTCCTTTTTAAGCTCATACTGATTATTGAGCATCATGACTGCACTCGTCCGGCGTGATACGAATCCTTCTAATTTCTGCATATATTCTTCGGATGTGATCGTTCCCTCTGAAACATAGGAAAGACCTTTTTCCCAGCTTGCTGTCAGCTCCGGGTTCAGCAGCTGGCGAATCGAAGAATTGACCACATCATAGACCATTTCCCCCAGCTGGGTCGGCGTGATGACCTGTGTTTTTTTATTCAGCAGGATGTAGCCTATTTTTTCGAGTTTTTTTAAAATTTCTGCCCTGGTCGCGCTTGTTCCGATTCCACTTCCCCGAATCTGTTCCCGAAGCTCTTCATCTTCAATGAGCTGCCCAGCATTTTCCATGGCCAGAATCATCGAACCGGAGTAATAGCGTTTTGGCGGCGAGGTCTCTCCCGCCTTTAATGCCAGTCCGATAATCGTAAGCTCCATCCCTTTCTTCCATTGCGAGAGTACCTCTACTGACAGTTTCTGGTCTGACGCCTCCTCTTTTCCTGCCAAAGACGTCGTCGTTTTCTTTTCTCTAATAAAGGAATAGTTCATCACCTTTAAATAACCTTCGGAAAGAAGATTCTTAAAGTTAGAAAAAAAGCGTTCCCCTGAAATCTCTACCGTGACTGCCGTCTTTTGAAATTCTGCTGCCGGATAAAAGATTGCCAAAAAACGCCTGGCAATGGTTTCATACACCTTTTTATCCAGATCAGAAAGCCGGTAGAGCTGAGAAAGTCCCTGACCGGTCGGGATGATTGCATAGTGATCCGTGACCTGCTTATCATTGGTATAGCGGGTCTTGGCTATCGATGCATAACGATTTTCTGAAAGGATTTCATTTGCGAACTCCCCCACCGGCTGATATTGACATAGTCCTTTTAAGTTTTTATCAATTTCCTTACAGACCGCGGTTGTCAGCACCCTGGCATCAGTACGCGGATAGGTCACAAGCTTCTTTTCATAGAGCTCCTGCACGATAGATAAGGTCTGATCCGGACTGATCTTGAACATCTTTGCACAGTCATTTTGAAGCTCCGCCAGATTGTAGAGCAATGGTGGATTTTTCTTTTCTTTCCTGCGTTCTATTGATACGATGGTTCCCGTCAGGGCAGGTACATCAGGTGCTTCCTTCTTCATCTGATCCGGCGGGTCCTTTTCCATTCCGGCGATCAGTCCCATCAGCTGCTCTTTCTTTATTCCTGCCCTCTCATAGAGCTCGCAGATAAAATTCATGGCCACTTCTTTTTCTTTAAATCCATTTTCTTTATACAGATAGGGGGAGGCAAAATATTTGGATCCTTCTACCGCTCTCCATTCCCCTTCAAAGCAGTTGTCCTCGAACAGATCTGTAGATATGATTCGATAAAACGGAGTCTTTTTAAACTCACGAATTTCCCGTTCCCGCCTGACAATCATTCCCAGGACACAGGTCATCACCCTTCCTACAGAGAGAACTGTCCGATCCGTCCGCAAATAATTAGAGATCGAATTTCCGTATTTTAATGTCAAAAGGCGGGAAAAATTGATTCCCATCAAATAATCCTCTTTTGCTCGCAGATAGGCTGCATCTGCCAGATGGTCGTAAGCCGAAAGATCCTTTGCCTGACGGATTCCCCGAAGGATTTCCTCCTCTGTCTGGGAATCGATCCAGACCCGCCGACGTGTCTTTCCCTGAACATGAGCTTCCTGTTCCACTAAGCGATAGATGTATTCTCCTTCCCGTCCGGAATCGGTACAAACATAGATCGTATCAACATCCGGGCGATTGAGCTGATGCTTTACGATATCAAATTGCTGTTTTACGGAAGGTATGACTTCGTATTTCCACGTTTTTGGAAGGAAAGGAAGGGTCTGAAGGGTCCAGCGTCTAAGGGCCGGATCGTATTTATCCGGGTAGCTCATGGTGATCAAATGCCCTACGCACCAGGTAATGATGTACTGATCTGATTCGATGTAACCATTTGTTTTTGAGGCATTTACTTTCAGGGCTTTGGCAAATTCACTTGCTACACTTGGTTTTTCTGCTATGAAAAGGGATTTTGACATTTTTTATAATGCTCCTTGAAATTCTTGATATGGATTGTCTGTGGGAGAAGCTGCATGGAAAAGAGAGAGCGATGCCTGTCCTGGTATCGCTCTCTTACAGAGGGGGAATGGTTTTTTTTCCCTTCCGCTCTTATTTTTTTTCGATATATCCCTGTGCTTTTAAAAGCTCTGCGCAAAGAACCGCTCCTCCAGCTGCTCCACGGACTGTGTTGTGGGATAATCCGACAAATTTCCAGTCGTAAATCGTGTCCTCACGAAGACGTCCTACGGATACTCCCATTCCTTTTTCGTAGTCTACATCCATAGTGACCTGAGGCCGGTTATCTTCCTCCAGATACTGGATGAACTGAGTCGGGGCACTTGGAAGCTTTAACTCCTGCGGCACGCCGGAGAAAGAGGTCAATTTTTCGATCAACTGTTCTTTGGTCGGTTTTTTGCGGAATTTCACGAAGACGGCTGCAGTGTGTCCATTCAACACAGGAACACGGATGCACTGGCAGGTGATTTTTGGCTCTTCTGCCGGTACGATGACTCCGTCCTTGATCTCACCCCAGATCCGAAGCGGCTCTTTTTCACTCTTTTCTTCTTCACCGCCAATGTATGGGATGATGTTTCCTTCCATTTCCGGCCAATCCGCAAAGGTCTTTCCGGCGCCGGAAATTGCCTGATAGGTCGTCGCTACGACCTCATATGGCTCAAACTCTTTCCATGCGGTAAGAACCGGTGCGTAGCTTTGAATGGAACAGTTCGGTTTTACTGCTACAAAGCCTCTTTTGGTTCCCAGACGCTCTTTTTGAAATTTGATGACATCCATATGCTGCGGATTGATCTCCGGTACGACCATTGGTACATCCGGTGTCCAGCGGTGCGCGCTGTTATTGCTGACAACCGGCGTCTCCGTCTTTGCATAAGCCTCTTCGATTTTTTTGATTTCTTCTTTTGACATATCTACAGCAGAAAATACGAAATCCACCTCGGATGCGACTTTCTCTACTTCATTGACATTCATGACGATGAGGTCTTTTACGGCCTCCGGCATCGGTGTCGTCATTTTCCAACGTCCTTCTACTGCCTCGGCATAGGTCTTTCCGGCACTCCGCGGGCTGGCAGCGATTGTTGTCACTTCAAACCACGGATGATTTTCAAGGAGAGAGATAAATCTCTGTCCTACCATTCCTGTTCCGCCCAGAATACCTACTTTCAACTTTTCACTCATTTTTCAATCTCCTCTATTCTATTCTTATTTTTATAGGAAACGAAGGAATTCGTCTCATATTTCTTATTCTTCGTCCTGCCAGTCCTGCTTTAGATCCTCTTTGTAAGCATTAATCACGATTTCCATGACCTTCCTGCCTGGAGCTCCCAAGGTCTGACGGCGGTTCACACAGCTTTCCATACTGATGGCGTCATAAATATCCTTCTCAAATGCGGAGGAAAATGCCTGGAACTGCTCCAGGGTCAGATCCTCAATGGATTTTTTCCGTTCGATGCAGAGCAGTACGATTTTTCCAACGATGGTGTGGGCATCACGGAACGGGATTCCCTTGCCGACCAGATAATCCGCAACATCGGTCGCATTGGTAAAGCCGCCGCTTGCGCTCTGTTTCATGACATCTTTGTTGTATTTCATGGTGGAAAGCATTCCCTCGAACAGAATCAGACAACATTTTACTGTCTCGATTGCGTCAAAAGTGACCTCTTTGTCCTCCTGCATATCCTTGTTATATGCCAGCGGAAGACCTTTCATCGTCGTCAGCATAGAGACTAAAGAACCATAGACCCGTCCCGTCTTTCCACGAACCAGCTCCGCAATGTCCGGATTTTTCTTTTGCGGCATGATGCTGCTGCCGGTACTGAAAGCGTCATCAATCTCGACAAAATTATATTCGTTGGAATTCCATGTGATAATCTCTTCACTAAAGCGGCTCAAATGCATCATGATCAGGGACAGGGCAGACAAGAACTCAATGATATAGTCCCGGTCAGATACGGAATCCATGCTGTTCAGGGTGGGACCATAAAAGCCTAAAAGCTCCGAGGTGTAGATCCGATCCAGCGGATAGGTCGTGCCGGCCAGGGCGCCCGTACCAAGCGGACAATAATTCATCCTGTCATAGATATCCTTTAATCTGAGGCGGTCTCTCCGAAACATCTCATAATAGGCTCCCAGATGATTGGCCAGAGTGACCGGCTGCGCCTTCTGCATATGCGTAAAGCCCGGCATGATCGTGTCGAGATTTTCCTCCATCTGCGCCAGAAGGGTCTCTAACATTTTTTTCACATATACATCTATGTATAAAAGCTCCAAACGGACATACAGCCTCATGTCCAGCGCGACCTGATCGTTTCTGCTGCGGCCGGTGTGGAGCTTTTTTCCCACGCTTCCGATCCGCTCGATCAGATTTGCCTCAACAAAGCTGTGAATGTCCTCATATTCCTCTGTAATCTCAAGAACTCCATTTTCAATATCCTCACGGATACCGGCGAGTCCGCGGATGATCTGACGAACCTCTTCTTTTTTTAAAATATTTTGTTTTCCTAGCATGGCAACGTGAGCGATGCTTCCTTCAATGTCCTGTTGATATAATTTTTTATCAAAGGAGATGGATGCGTTAAAATCATATACCTTTTTGTCTGTTTCGGTCGTGAATCTTCCTCCCCATAGCTGCGCCATAACTGTACCTTCTTTCTGTATAAAATGGATTTCTATGCGTCATGTGATGCGACATCAAACATGCACTACAGTTTAGTGTACCATATTTTTTTTTTAGTTTCAATCATTTTTGTGATTATCTTTGCGAGCCGCTTTAGAAAAGCTGCAGCCACAGTAATCCTGCCGATAAAGACCGTATTCTTTGGACAACTCTACTGAACGCAGATATCCGTTCTTCTTTTTAAAATCTGACGGGAGATAGGAAACGCCCCATTCCTTCGCTACTTCTTCCCCGATTTCATTGAGCTTTTCTGCCTTTTTTAGCGGACTGATGGACAGGGTGGTCGTCATATAGTCAAAACCGCCTTCCTTTGCCGCTTTTGCTGCTTCCCTCAGGCGCAGGCGGTAGCAGGCAAAGCAGCGTTCTCCTCCTTCCGGTTCTGCTTCAAGCCCCTTTACCGTATCATGAAATTTTTCCGGTTCATATGCTCCCTCTAAGAACGAGATTGGATACCGGGCAGGAAGCTCCGCAATCAGGCGTTTTTGTTCTGCGACTCTGTGCTGATATTCTTCTGCCATATCAATATTGGGGTTGTAATAAAAAATCGTGATAAAAAAATACTGGGACAGATATTCCAGGCAATAACTGCTGCAGGGAGCGCAGCAGCTGTGCAGCAGCAGACGTTTAGGGGTTGTCATTTCCCTTAGGATTTGATCCAATTCTTTTTGGTAGTTTCTGTTTTTCATTTTTTTCCTCTATAAACGTCAGTTTATATCTGACTTATTCTGTCTACGGTGTATGCAGACAAAGCTCCGGTGGAGCTTTATCTGTAGGATG
>CADBUD010000248.1 GCA_902797785.1 uncultured Lachnospiraceae bacterium | reverse complement strand
TCCGGATGGACAAGCGAGCTTGTCCACACGGATCTTTGTGCAAAAATCACAAGGCATGAAGTGCCTTGTGGCTTTTGACCCCGACATTCGGATTTTTCACTGCTTCGCAGCTCTTCCAGCGCATTGCGCCTGAAATCCTCATGCCGGGAGCGGGGACTGCTTCACAGAAGGAAAAAGTGTCGGAACAGATTCCGGCACTTTTTATGTGCAATCTGCTGACATTTATGTGCAATCTGTTGACAGAAATGGGGAGATAAGAAAAAAGAACTGTGAAGATTGACGATATAGCGCAAAGGGTGGGGTTTTTCCTTGACAGGCTGACAAAAAAGAGATTAAAATATGATTGGTGAAATGGGTTATTTTAAAAAAGAAAAGGAATGGGAATGATGGACGAGATTAAAATAAAGGATTTGTTTTTGAATAAACTCCAGATTTTATGGAAGATGCATCCGGAGATGTCGTTTGGAGCTCTTTTAGAGGAAATCTGTGGAGGGGATATTGGGCAGCTTAAATCGGATCAAGCGCTGGAAGAGCGAATGAATAAAGAAATTAAAAAATTTTATGATGATATCGAGGCGCTGCATCTTACTTTGGAAAAAGGGGGGAAAATCATTGCAAAGGTGGACTTTAATCAGGGAAACAGCGTGAAGGAAAGCGCTTATATGGAGCTGGATTTGTTTTGCCAGGAGGGAATTCCGGATGTAAAAAAGATTTTTCCGAATCAGCGGTTATTAACGATTCACATGTTTGAGGAAGAAAATATGTACCAAATTCGTGCGGAGCAGATCAGAAATCACAATTCCCTGATGGCACGTATGATTTATGACGCATCTGTTATCTGCCAGATAGAATATATTGGGGAAAAACTGGCTCGGGCAGATGTGGAAAAAATCGTTGATAATTATGTGGATGATGTGAAAGAATATGAGGGAGATGAAATTAAAGAGATTTTGACAAAGTTCATTAAAGAAAAGTATCATTATTAAATATAGAGGATGTTGGGGTCAAAAGTGCCATGCGATGAAATTGCATGTATACTTTGCGCGAAGATCCGGATGGATAAGCGAGTTTGTCCACGCGGTCATTTGACTTCGATATCATATAGATTAACTCGAGGTGAATATATGCAGGAATATGATATTGTAGTTATAGGTTCGGGACCGGCAGGGTTGACAGCGGCAATTTATGCCCGCAGAGCGGGAAAAAAATGTATCGTGATTGAAAAAGATTATATGTCAGGGGGGCAGGTTCTTACCACGAATGAAGTGGAGAACTATCCTGGTTTTTTTAAGGTGAGTGGATTTGATTTAGGGCAGAAGCTCAGAGAGCATGCAGAGCAGTTTGGAACAGAATTTGTGGTAGATGAAGTGCTATCGATTGAAAATGCAGATCAAAAAATCAAAACTGTCCATTGCCGGGAGGCAGATTATCAGACCGGACGGATTATTCTTGCGACGGGGGCAAGACATAAAAAGCTGGGAGTTCCGGGGGAAAAGGAGCTTGCTGGAATGGGTGTTTCTTATTGTGCGACCTGTGACGGGGCGTTTTTTAAAGATCGCACCACAGCTGTCGTGGGAGGTGGAAATGTCGCATTGGAGGACGCGATTTATCTGTCTGCAATCTGTAAGCAGGTCTATCTGATTCACCGTCGGGAGGAATTTCGGGGAGAGAAAATCTTAAGCAGTCGTGCAGAGCAGATTGACAATATTACCTTTTTATTAAATGAAACAGTGACTCGTGTCATTGGGGAAGAGGAAGTTGAGCAGATAGAAATCACTTCGGTCAAGGATGGTTCCAAAAAGCTATTGGATGTAGATGGGGTCTTTTTTGCCGTTGGGATTGAACCGAACACATCTCTCATAGAAGGACTGGCAGACATAGGAGAGAGTGGTTATGTTTTGGCTGGAGAGGATACGAGGACTTCAGTGCCGGGGATATATGCGGCAGGAGACATTCGCGAGAAACAGCTTCGGCAGATCATTACCGCAACAGCGGATGGAGCAAATGCAGTGCAGTCAATTCTCCAGGACGAGCAGGATGGATGAATTTGTTACTATTCACAGCCACTATCCCGCGAGGCATTTTCATGCGTTTTTTGCACACCGAAGGCGTACAGAGTATGAAAATCCGGGACAGTGGGTGCGAAATATGATCGATAGGGCATATTCTTACTTTGTGCGCCTTTGGTATGTGCATTTTGCTGATATGAACAGTGGAGCTGAGAATAGTAACGAAAATCGTAAAAAAATTGATAAATGTGAAAAAATCAGGAAAATGTTGACAAATATAGAAAAAGATGATATAGTATTAACGTAATTTTTAAAAAGAATGTAACATTTATGTAATA
>CADBUD010000247.1 GCA_902797785.1 uncultured Lachnospiraceae bacterium | reverse complement strand
TACGATACTGCAAAAGCCATGCACGGAAAATCATCAGCCGTGCGTGGCATAGAAGTCGTGCCTTATCCGAAAGGGTGAACTGTTACCCACTATTTAGTGAATTATGACGAAAGAAAAAGAAGACCTTATAGGTCTTCTCATAAAAACGACTGTGAATAGTAACTAAAATCCGTTACTATTCACAGTTGGTTTTCCGCAAGGTATTTTCATGCGTTTTTTGCATGAAAATCCGGGGTTATTTTATTTTTATGGTTGTTTTCTTTTTGACAGACAGATAATTTTTATTTCCTTTTGCATTTATGATAATCGTATAAGTTCCTTTTTTGCATTTTTTCGGAATCGTGACCTTCCCTTTTTTGGATACGGTGATGTTCGCTTTCTTTGCTTTTTTATCCAACGTGTAGGTTACTGTCCCCTGTGCTTTCTTTGCACCGATCTGGAAAGAAACTTTTTTCTTCAGATCTTTTTTTCTGTCATAGGTCTTTTGAGAGACTTTTAACGTGAGCGGATTGGCTGCTTTTGTGATTTTGAATGTAACAGTCGTCTTGCCGGTATAGCTTCCCATTCCTTTTATGGTGAGCGTCGCATTTCCTACCGCTGTATTGTTCGAATAGCTATAGGTGTAATCCTTCTGTGCGACAAGTGTTTTTCCTGAAACTTTGACGATCGGAATCGGCTTTTGTGCTTTTCCTGTGTAGGAATAGCTCGCTTTGATTCCCGTTACAGAAGCTTTCGCAATGGAGACGGGAGTTGTCGGCTGCCCGCCGGGCGTCGGTGTGACAGACGGGGCGGAGTAGAAAATAAACACATCCGTGGTAGCATCAAAATCACGCTCTATTCCATCCCCACCGAGCGAATGAATCATAAAGCGCAGTCGAAGTCTGGCAGACGAATGAAGGATTCCCTTAGGAATCGTAATTCTTTCGCCATAGGTGATGCCGCGTCCTGTCTCTTCCGTGAACGTCACATTCTGATCCGTCAAGACACTGGCGGACAGATCGTTGCCGTTTTCATCGGTCAGGGTGAGTTTGTCTATTTTGACGGACTGAACCTGATTCCAGAAAATCTCTTTTTTCATATCAACCGTGGCTGCATAGACGACCACATCTGACGTGCCGTTTGTCTTCACCTCATTCCCATAAGTCGAATCGCTGATCTTAGGAGAAAGATAGGTCGCAACTTCGCTAAAGTGCGCCGGTACAAAGGAAACCTTAATGTTTTTGTCAAAATCATCTTTTGGCTCTGCGCCATCATAGGTAATTACATATTCATTTCCGAAATCATACACATCTCCAAGATAGGAGATTTTCATAATGGAAGAGTCCTGGTATGCTTTTTCAATTTTTACCACGCTGGAATCTACTTTGATGTAGATTTCCCTGCCCTCTGTCTCATCATATTCTGTACGATATGCGGAAAGCTTTGCCGGGTCCGTGACGTCTGTCATGTTCGCATCTGCATCCATGTATCGGAAACGCATATAGGCGGCATTTTTCGTGTTTCCGGCACCATAATAAAGATTGTAATGGTAGTCGGCGTTATCCGGATACGTATATTGATTGCCCTTTACGTTCAGAGCTATATTGTCCGCTGCATAGAGCATATCTCCCTCTGATACCCGTACATACCAGTTTCGATCCTCGTCCCATTGTTCCGATTCGTCTTTCGTATTGTATTTTTGATAACAGATTTTCAGATCATATCCGTCATTCTCATTTGATTTTTTCCCTTGAAGCGTCACCTTGTAGATCAGATGGTGCGGATCGTTCACGGAGACTGGAGTGAGGGAGGCGAAATCCTTGGTATCAGCTCCTGACAGTTCGACATCCTGCTTCTCATACCCATCCCAATAGCGTATGGTCACTGCATTATCAGGATCAAGGCGGAATCCTGCCTCCTCCCACGAATCCGTCAGGTGAAGGTAAAGCTCTTTTGATTTATCCTTTGCGATGTTTACGTCTCCCGTGACCTGTGATTCTAGGGTCATGGTCTCGCTGGTATAGATTCCGCTGTGAAGTGCGAATTCCCCGATCAGTGCATTGTTGGTTTCGGCTCCTTTGTAGCTGATTTTTACAAATTCTATCTTCGATGTCAGTTTTTTAACACGAAAAACTGCGATTCTGGGATCTTCTTCTTTTGCTTCAATTGAGATATCCTCGCATGGCGTTCCATCAAGGTGCGTGATCGTAAGCTCCGATGGGGCGACATGCGTCACCTTCCCGTTTGCGATATAGTCGAACCATTTCTCGTCATTATTGTCGAATCCCATCCCCCATCCATCGCTAATACCGTTATACAAATATTGCGGATCGTCCTGATCCCGATAGCGGATTTGCTCGCCGTCCGCATTGACTAAGATGGTATTCCCGGCGGTATCCGTATCTGTCCTTACCTTTCCTGTCTCATCATCCCAGTTATGATATTCGGCCACATACAGACCGGATAAATTTGGAAGCTGGGATGCCACGGCGGCTTTTACTGTTTCCTTTGGACCGCAGATTCCGATGACACACGAAAGTACCATGGAGAATACAGTGATAAAAGCAGTTGATTTCTTCATTTTCATTTCCTCCTTCTTTTTTAGGAACTGTAACGAAATAACTTGGTCAGATTTTGTGCCAGCTCCTTAGTAAGCACACAAAAAGCTTGCTTCTGTTTTATTGTAACATTGCTGTAGCTAATTATACCATATCGGCAGCAAATATTCCATCCTGAAAATTCGAAAATCAGGGGGGGCTTGGATAATTGTATTCAAAAATCCGGTTTACCGCTATATTTCATTCGTACTTATCCATGAAAAAAGCAATAAATCAGTTTGGAATGAAAGGAAACTTAAGGTAGAGACCGGCAATCTGTCACATCTATACTTATCAGATTTTGTTTGCTGGAATGAGAGTGTTGCTTTTGAAGACGAAAAAGGAAAGGATAGATATTATCCGGCATTAAAAACTGAAATGACAGAAACCGGATTAAGATGCCAGAGTCTGGACGACCATGAAAGAAAAGACTATATCATTATCATGGAGAACGAAGACACAGCAGAGGAAATCGTAGAGGAATATGCCGAGGTGACAACAGAGGATGTCCAGGAGGCCAAAGAGGAGTCCGCAGAGGACGTACAGGTCGTGGTGTCCGAGATGACAGGGGAAACAGCGGCGGAAATCCTTGATGAAGAAGGTGTCATCTGCGTGGAAGTGGATATGGAACTGGAAGGGCTTGCCGAAGACAGAACAAGGATTGAAGGTCAGGATGGATCGGCTTCGGAAGGAGGCGAGAGACCTTCCGAACGCCACATGGAATCTGGAGATGATCCGTGCGGACACTGG
>CADBUD010000246.1 GCA_902797785.1 uncultured Lachnospiraceae bacterium | reverse complement strand
TGCAGGTTCTCATCATACAAAAATACGATTTTAGGAAAGAGCACCGGTTTTTTGCATTCCTTTTTTCCTTGCCCCTTTCTCCTGACCCGGAGCGCATAGATCGAAGCCAGTTTTTCAAACCGCCCTGTCCCTGTCCCGAGCGTGATCGTTATGAACGGATAATCTCCCCGGCTGGACGCAACGGTATTGAATTTGTATTCCCAGCCCTGGAATCCCTGTTCAAAATCCCGGATGACATCCTTTAAGGCTTCCTCCTCAGAGCGTTCTTTAGGAATCCCCAGACCCATGTATTTTTCGATATAGGAGCGATATGACTTTTCCGCATATGGAGCCAGGATCAGATCAACGCTCGGTACGGTAAATCCTCCATACTGCTGGCTAGCCGCGCTCAGGACAATGTCCCCGATCACATCAAAGGCCACACTGAGGCTTTTCGGCTCATTATACCAAAGATTTCCCATTTCGAAGCCGCCCTGAAGTACATGCTCCACATCAAAGAGACAGCAGTTCATCGTGTCTCTTCTTGCATTCATGTCATGGATGTAAATATACCCGTCACGAATCGCCTGAATTTCCTCCGTTGTCATAAAAAACTTTTTATATAGCTGCTTATTCAGCTCATTAAAGATCAAACTTCTCTTGGTCGAAACCAGAGCGCTGTCCGTATTTGAGTTTTCCTTGTCCCCGATATACATGATGGACTGGCTCTTTTTATATACGTCATCCAGCATGGCCACAAAATCCTGTTTATAATTTCGATAATCCCGATAGCTTTTAGCTACCGAAGGATTGACCTGCTCTAACGCTCCTTCGACGATATTGTGCATCTGCGCAATTTGAATTTCAGGAAGATCCAACTCCTCTGCCCTTTTTTCTACGAAATGGCAGATAAAATCAATCTCGCTGTCTTTAAATTTTACAAGTGCGCGGTATGCTGATTTATTGATGGCCGTAATCACCTTTTGTACATTAAAAGTCTCCTTTGAGCCATCTTTTTTTACAATTTTTACTTGTTTCAGATCCATAACAGCACTTCCTCCTTGTTCCGTTTTGTATTGCACGGGATGTTCCCGTCAGACGTGTCCCGACAAATGCTCTGCCGCTTGGTCTCATTTTCAGCAAAAAGCGGTCATATCAAAAAATCACGGCATTTTATGCGGAAAATATGCGGAAAGAAGAGGTCTGTCCCTGTCTCTTTCCGCACGCTATATCTTGCATCATTTCCTGCGTAATCGCATTGTTTTACACAACATCTAGTATTCTGCTGCTTTCTATTCTGTTATCTTACCACCCAAATGATATTTCGTCAAGGCTCTTATCTCTCCTCCCGGAAATAAGGAAGCCCCAACGAAGCCGGTGGCTGTGCCTCCCGTTTTCTTCCGATGCTTGTCACGACCAAAAAGACAATGGTAACAAGATAGGGAATCATTTTGAACAGCTCCTGACCACTGACATCCAGATCTGGAATATAATTATGGATAATATACAATCCTCCAAACAGGATCGATCCTAAGATACTCAGGTTCGGTCTCCAGACAGCAAAAATAACCAGTGCAATAGCAAGCCATCCGCGGTCTCCAAATCCATCATTAGACCATACGCCGTTTGCATAATCCATGACATAGGAAAGTCCGCCCAATCCGGCAATGACACTGCCAATGCAGGTCGCCAGATATTTATAGGTGCCAACGGAAATTCCTGCTGCATCCGCTGTTGCCGGATTCTCTCCCACGGCCCGAAGGTACAGCCCCACCCGTGTTTTTGTCAATACAAAGGAGCATCCCAAGGCAATAGCAATCGCTAAATAGGTCAAAAATCCGTGTGATAAAAAGATCTGACCGAACCATCCAAGATCCTTGGCAAAGGGAAGAGACTGACGAAAATAATTGCTGGTCGCTGTCAGATTGATGGAAGGAACATCACTGCCTGCCAGTTTGGCAAGAGATCCCCCGAAAAAATTTCCAATCCCCACACCAAAAGTCGTCAGGGCAAGGCCGGTAACGTTTTGGTTCGCCCGCAGGGAAACGGTCAGAAAGCAGTAAATCAGTCCCATCAATAATGAGGCCAGGATGGAACACATAAGGGGAAGGAATACGGCTAAGAACGGATTCAGGACCGCCGTATTTTGTTCATATAAAAAAGCTCCGATGACTCCGCCGATTCCCCCGACATACATGATCCCGGGAATCCCCAGATTGAGATTTCCTGATTTTTCTGTCATAATCTCACCGGTAGAACCATACAGCAAGGGAATCCCCTGCATGATCGCACGCTGTAAAAAATCTGCCCACATTTACTCCGCCTCCTTTTTTTTGAATTTGACCGTGTATTGAATAAAAAACTCACAGCCGATAATAAAGAAAATGATAATGCCGGTAATGATATCGGAAAAGGACTCGTTCAAAGCAAAGGCGGTAGATATTTCTGTTGCTCCTTTTTCCAAAAATACAATCAAAAACGAGGTCAGAATCATAAAAACAGGATCGAATTTAGCCAGCCAGGATACCATAATGGCAGTAAATCCACGTCCTGCTGCCGTATCCCGGGAAATCGTATGGTCTGTCCCTGCGACCAGCAAAAGACCTGCCAGCCCACTGATCGCGCCAGAAATCAACATGGTCCTAAGAATGACCTTCTGAACCGGAATCCCGATATAACGCGCAGTATTTTCACTCTCTCCGACAACAGAAATCTCAAATCCATGCTTGCTGTATCGAAGATAGACATACATGATTGCCGTTACCAAAAATACAATAAGGATATTCAGCAGATAATCATTATTTCCAATGGCCGGAAGCCATCCCGCACGGGATGCACGGTTAATGACGCCGACCTGCCCGGATCCCTTTGGCACGGACCATTTATAAACAAAAAAGGCGACCAGCTGAATAGCAATGTAGTTCATCATCAAGGTAAACAAGGTTTCATTCGTTCTCCAGCGGGCGCGAAAGACAGCCGGAATCACCGCCCAGACAGCGCCGGCTGCGATGCTCGTAATAAACATCACGAGCAACAGAACAGCATTGGGCAAAGTCTCTCCAAACAGAATCATGCAGGCTGCGGAGGCCAGACCGCCGACCAACACCTGTCCTTCTGCTCCAATATTCCAAAAACGCATTTTAAACGCCGGTGTTACTGCGATGGAAACGCAGAGCAGCATGGCAAGATTCTGCATTAATCCCCAGATCCTGCGCTTCGTTCCAAATGCGCCATCCAGCATTACGGCATATATGCTCAATGGATTGTCCCTTGTAATCAGGTAAGAAACCACGCCGCTGCAGATCAAGGCCAGTACAATGGCACAAAGCCGGATCAGCCATGCTTTCCACCAGACAATGCTGGTACGTTTTGCAATCGTAAAACGTGGTTCCCGAATCACTGCCTCCTGTTCGGTCATTGTTCCTCTCCTCCTTCTTCTTTTTCCTTCACATTACGGGTCATCAACAGACCAATTTCTTCTTTCGACGCCGAACGTGCATCCACAATACCAGAAATCCGTCCGGAACTGATGACCATAATCCGATCGGAGAGTGCCAACAGAACATCCAGATCTTCTCCGACAAAAATTACTGCCGTTCCATTTTCTTTTTGCTGGTTCAACAGGCGATAGATGGTAAAAGACGCATTGATATCCAGTCCCCGCACCGGATAGGCCGCCATCAGAACGGTCGGAGCCGCGGCAATCTCCCGTCCGACCAAAACCTTTTGTACATTTCCACCGGAAAGACGTCGGACTGGCGTTGCCACGCTCGGTGTAACGATTTCCAGCTCCCGGATGAGTTTGTCGGTAAGCTCTCTGGAATCACTCCGGTCAAGGAACGCCGATTTTCCTTTGCTGTAACTTCGCAGCATGACATTATCGACCAGATCCATATTTCCGACCATTCCCATTCCAAGACGATCCTCCGGAACAAAGGAAAGACGCACGCCCAGATCCCGAATCTGAAGAGGCGTCTTCCCCCGCAGATTCTCCTTTTCTCCGGTCTTAGGCTGGATATAGGTGATTTCACCCTCTACCTCCTGCAAGCCGGCAATCGCCTCTAAAAGCTCCCTCTGGCCACTGCCTGCAATACCCGCAATGCCGAGAATTTCACCAGAATTTGCAGTAAAGGTGATATCCTTTAGTATCTTTGTCCCTTCCGGATCACAGCAGCTAAGTCCAGTAACCATAAGGCGCGGCTTCGAATCCTTTACCTTAGAACGTTCAATGTTCAATGAAACCTTTTTTCCTACCATCATTTCAGTCAGCTCTGCTTCATTCGTTTCACCGGTATTCACGGTTCCTGCATATTTTCCCTTGCACAAGACACTTACCCGGTCAGAAAGTGAGAGCACCTCATGCAGCTTGTGCGTGATAATGATGATTGCCTTTCCATCATCCCGCATCCTTCGCAAAATGTCAAACAGCTTTTCTGTCTCCTGCGGAGTCAGGACTGCCGTCGGTTCATCCAAAATCAAAATATCTGCGCCCCGGTACAGTGCCTTGATGATTTCTACGGTCTGCTTTTCTGAGACGGACATTTCATATACCTTCCGGGATGGATCCAGGTCGAATCCATACTGCTCACATAGTTCACGAATCCGCTGCGTGTATTGCTTTATATTGTATTTTCCTTTTTCCTCCAGGCCAAGAATGATATTTTCCGCAGCGGAAAAAACATCCACCAGTTTAAAATGCTGATGAATCATCCCGATCTTATAACGGAACGCATCCTTGGGAGAACGTATCACGACCTCCCTGCCATCGACAAAAATCTGTCCTTCATCCGGAAAATAAATTCCTGAAATCATATTCATCAAGGTCGTTTTTCCACTGCCGTTCTCACCCAGAATGGATAAAATCTGTCCATGGTCAACATGCAGGCTGACATGGTCATTTGCCGTGACATTTCCAAACCTTTTTGTGATGCCTTCCAATCGAATGGCAGGTACTTCTCTTTGGACTTCTTCCCTCATGACAATCACCCTTTCATCAAATAAAAAATTCAGGCGGGCATCCGCAGGATTCTGTGAATGTCCGCCTGTACGGTGTCTTTTGTTTCCTTTGTACCCTTATGATTCTTAGTACATCTCGTTCAATGTGGTAATTCCATCAATACGAAGATCAAAATATGGAGCAGAACGGTATTCTGACTCATGGAAATATCCATCCTCAATGACTTCGGTATCCGGCGTGTAGTCTGCATCAGTATCTACATCTGCCTGATAGCTGTCTAAGGTCTCACCCTCTACAGTGAAGTTCGCTGTATCAAAAACATGAATCTTTCCGGATTGCAGATCCTCGCTTGCCTTGTCAATTGCCTCCTGCGTTCCTTTTGCGGCAGCCTGATCATTGACGGTGGTCAGCAGGACGGATTTGGTAGAAAGGTCTCCGGTCCAATCATAAACGATCTCTGTTCCATCAACGACAGACTGGATGGCATAAAAATAATATGGTGCCCAATCAATCCGTGAGCTTACAATAAAGGTATTCGGACAGGCATCCTGTGTGGATCCATTATAGGAGATATTTGGAACACCAGCATTTTCACAGGCGGTCGGAGCTCCCATGGAATCAGCATGCTGGGAAATCAAGACACAGCCTGCGGAAATCAGCTTTGTCGCAGCTTCTTTTTCTGCTGTCTCATCATACCATGAACCTGTGAACTGTACCTGCATCGTTGCACTTGGACACTCAGATTTTGCCCCCAGATAAAAAGCGGTATAACCGGAAATAACTTCTGCATAGGTGTAAGCTCCTACATATCCCATCACAGCTTCCTCCGGCTTGATCTTTCCTTCATCGATCATCTCGTTGAGCTTCATGCCTGCGGCAACGCCGGCCAGATAACGTCCTTCATAAATCGAAGCAAATCCATTATGGAAATTTGGTACTTTTTCGGTATGCGCCATGGTTCCTGTTGAATGGCAGAACTGAACTTCCGGATACTCACTGGCAGCCTCAAGCACATATGGCTCATGACCAAAGGAGTCTGCAAAAATAATATTGCATCCATGGTCTGCCAAATCCTCTGCTGCTTCCTTGCACTCATTGCTCTCCGGAATGTTTTTCTTGATCAGAATCTGGTCATCACTTAGACCAAGCTCCTGCTTTGCAGCTTCTAAAGAATTGATAAAATTAAGATCGTAGGTAGAGTTTTCATCGTGGAGACAGATCAGACCTACTTTGATGTCTTTTAAGTCCACTGCCGAAACACTGCTTTTTGTTTCTCCGTCTGCGCTGCTGCTGTCTTCCTTGCTGCTTTCCCTGCTTCCACAGCCAACGATACTGCACATCAAAAGAATCCCCGTCAAAATCAGTGCTGCAAAACGCATTTTTCTCTTTTTCATAGTTTCTCTGCTACTAAAAACATATACAAATGTGTATATGCTAGATGATTCGCTACAATCTCACAATTTGTAGTTACTGTTTCAACGTGTATGCTTTGGTAATCTATAAACAGATATACTACTCACAAGTTCTTGTACACTCCACAGTCGTAAATTCCCGACTAGCCATCGGT
>CADBUD010000245.1 GCA_902797785.1 uncultured Lachnospiraceae bacterium | reverse complement strand
GGGATGGTTCTTTTTAACCTGCCGCTATCTAAAAGAGGCATTAATATGTTTTTGCGGAAATAGTCCTGCGATTTTATACCGCAAAACTCCTGCATCTCAACGCGGCTTCTTGCTTCCTTACAATAATCGAGCAGCTCGTTCAGCTTAATTATATCCATTTTTACAGAAACAACTTCGCCACTAACTTCACCACTAACTTCACCACCTGTCACAGGTGAAGTTCCCGGGCCGACCTTCGTCATGGAGCCGGTCGTCAGCGGAATAATGATCTCGAACACATCGCCCTCAATAAATTCCGGCTCCGCGCCGCTGTATAGCTTCGTGTACTTGTAGCTGTTGCGCATGCCGCTGCCAAGTTCGTCCGCGAATCCAATCTCCCTGAAGATCTTTGAGATAGGCGGATTCTTGGCGAAGGGCTTGAATGTCTTTAAATCCAGAACACCGATACCGTGGGCACGGTTTCCGTTCTCAACCAGAATACGATCCCTCTCAATGACCATTTTGGCTACATAGCCGTTGCTGTAATCGCGGTGTGCCAAGCTGTTCGAGATGATCTCACGCAGGATGGCATCCCTGGCGCTCACACTCTGGATTCCGTCCAGAATGAACAGATCGTTCAGGTGCTTCTGTCCGAAGTCAAACATCCGGTCATAGGAATCCAGAAGGTTCGTGGGGTCGATCACATCCCGGTCATCGTAACGGTCGAGATTGTAGACGCGATAGATGCAGTCCGTCTTATGGTGGGCGCAGGCTGAAGCAATCATGTTGTCAGTACCAAACAGAAGCACTGCTGCCAGCGTGATTCCCGTCCTGCCCTGCTCATCCGTGAGGATCAATCCGCTTGTACGCAGCAATTCCTCATCCTTCATGCTTTCCCACGGATGCTGATCATTCCGGTTATCCCTGCGTTTTCTGGCAGCCGCCATCTGCCGCGCCCGGTCGATCAGGTCAGCGCGGAGATCGCTAATGCTCCAATACGGAAAGACCTTATTCACATAGTAGGTGCTCTGCTTCCTGGCATAGCACTGAAAGACCATATCAGCGATATCCGTAATATCAATGTCGGCATCTCCGTTCCGGTCAAAAATCCTGCTGCGGTGACGGACAACGACAGGACTGATCGGGATATGGATATGAAGCACATGGTATTCTCCCGGCTGTTCTGTGATCACCTTTCCGTTCTTATCCGTTCCGGAGAATCCACCTTCTGAATGATAGACATATTCCTTTGCGGCAAGATATGTCAGCGGGAACAGCTTGTCTTTATTGTTCGCCAAATTGCCAAAATTGGTTATGAGTTTTGCCGCGCTGCCGGGATCAACGCCCAGGATCACACCGCAGTCATGTACGCCCAGAAAAATGTCGCCGCCCTCCCGGTTGGAAAAGGAACATACGGTATCAAACAGAGACTTGGGCAGCTCTGTCCTTGCTTCTTTATATTCAAGCTGATAATCCTCGCCATGCCGGATCATGTCCAGCAACCCGGCGGGAAGTTCAGGTATTGTCTTCATAAATCGTTTTCACCTTCCTCTGCTTTTTGTCAGGGCAATGCCCACCGGTCAATCACGGGCGGCATTCTTCCTTTCTCTCCGTGGATCCTCAGGCTTCTTCGCATCAGCCGGGACGAGCCACATCTTACTCTTTTGAATGGCTCCTTCTATTCTTCCCTCGGCACAAAGCAATGATACGCGCCGTCTTGAAATTCCCCATTTTTCAGCAATCTCAGCTGTGCTCAAAAGTTCCATGGATGCCTTCTTCCCGTAACAACGATTCAGATAACCACATAGCTGATGGATTGACATCGCCATTTCTTTCCGATCCATCCCATCCGCCATTTTTTTTAATCTTTCCTTCTCTCCATCAGTCAACAAGTCCATATCCAGAATATCATAAAATTCCCGGTAAAGGTTCTGTAGGATTTCCGCCATAAGATATGCTGTATTCTCAAAGTTTGTTTCTTTAATATTCGCAAAAGACAAAAATATGACAGGATACGTCCCCTGGAGCTTCCGGTATTTCTCCTCCTTCCAAATAGACAGCCCCTCGAACAGGTCTCCTCTGTTTTCATACTTATTGGAAAAGAAGCAGTTCAACATGCTCATATTGAGGGTCTTTCCGAAGCGGCGCGGGCGGGTAATGAGCGTCACCCTGTCCTTGGATTCCCACCACTCCTTTATAAAACGCGTCTTGTCGATATAAAATGTCTCGTCCCTGACCAAGTCTTCGAAATCCTGATACCCAATCCCTACGGTTCTTTTCAATTCCATCAGC
>CADBUD010000244.1 GCA_902797785.1 uncultured Lachnospiraceae bacterium | reverse complement strand
TTTTGATTCAAAAGACTGGTATGAACCAATATATGAACCGGAAGAGTTCGATCGGATGGAAGATGATATTTTTAACAAATATGAGAAGGCAAATACAAAGCTTCTAAATGAACTTGAAAAATAAGCAAAGGAAGATGAAAAAGATGAAACGAAGAATTTGTCCTGAATGTGGAAAAATAGTTAGCGAATACACCTTTTTTTGTATGGATTGTGGTTCGAAGACTGTTGAGGATGATGGCCCTGTCAAGGCTGGAAAAAGTGAGGAAGAACCCAATATTCAACAATCTGAGCGATATGTTGAAAAGGAAGAAATGATAGTATAAAGTAAATATGTTTTATATGAAAAATGTGGATGCATGGGTCTGGAATGATGCTCCGAATGATATTCTGGAGGTTGCCGGTTATTATGCAGGAACGATAGGATATATTTGTGAGTATGAATAGTATGGTCTGCATATCCATTGTGTTTTCAGGAAAGGAGAAATATGAAAAAAAAGCTTTATGGGATAATGATTTTTTGTTTGTCAATTGTTGTTTTTCAGTTTTGCCCGATACGGGGGGAGGCATCTTCTGAATTATGTAATCCTGTATCAAATGATGTTGTTTCTGTTTGGAATAGTGTGTATTTTGGGAACTATATATCTTCATCTGCCGTTACTGACAAAACACTGATCTCAAAATTGAAAAAAGCAAAGTATGTCAATGATATTACAGAAATAAATGGAAAAAAATATCGTCGGGAAACCGGAAGAATCTATAATGAATCAACGGGAAAGACGGGAAATGGATATTATTATTTTCCATATGAAAAGTTGAAATGGAGAGTGCTTTGGACGGATGGAACAAAGGCACTCCTGCTGACAAATCAAGTAGTTGAAAAACAGAAGTTCCACTTAGTATCATCAAAGAAAGTGGAGTGGAAGAATTGTACATTAAGAGGGTATTTGAATGGGTATGGTTCAGAGCAAAATCTGTTGAAAATGGATTTTACTGAAAAAAATTTTTTGGATAAAGCATTTACAGAGAAAGAGCAGGAAATGCTGATTTCAAAAAAAACAACAAAGAATACAGCGGATAAAGTTTTTTTGTTAACGGTGTCGGATATGAAGAAAAAAGCATATGGATTTATTAATGATGATTCCCGGGATGGAAATGCGGACTGGTGGCTTCAAAATACAGGGTCAACCAAAGGGACAGCAGCATATGTTTATTATCGTGGTGCACTTCATCCAGAGGGATATCAGGTTGATAGCCAGCATGACAGGGTGAGACCGGCAGTTCTGGTTGATCTTACGAAGGGAAAGCTTGTTTTTGCAGGCTGCGTTACAAGTAAAAACGAAGCAATACCATCATCTTATGGAACACATGCAGGGGAAGCGCTTACAAGAGGGTGCGTAATCTCCGAAATTCGAAATCTGAAGAACAGAACATTTGATTTAAAGTGGAAAAAACTGACAAATCAGGCGGAGTATCAGATATACTTTTCTGCAAATAATTCTTTTCGTGATGTGAAAAAAACGATAGTCAGAAAAAATAACTATCGTTGCAGACTTCCAAAATCAGGAAAGAAATATTACATAAAGATTCGTGTGATTCTGAAATCAGGAAAGAAAAAGATATATGGGAATTGGAGTAAGATTTTGACCTTGAAGGGTTAGAAAGAGGTGGACAAATGGAGAATAGAAAACGATATGGGAAAAACGTTCTGAGGGCAGTTTGTTTTATGTTGTTTATGGTGGTTCTCTGCGGAACAAAGGCAGAGGCGTTTTCCAGAGATAATGTGCCTGTTGTTTCGGCAGGGATTAACTTGAATTTAAATCAGACACCAAAGGAATTTCGCCTTTCAAAAGCAAAATTCAGTTCAGAAGAATCGAGACTGAAGGCCGTAGATGATACCTTAAGATTATATGAATCATGGGTCAAATCATTTCGTATTTTTCAGAAAATCGGTGAACCGGATTATGAAAAAGGAGAGGTCTTTTCCACGGTCTGGGAGTCGGAGGCAAAATTTGAATTATCTGTTATGGGATATTATTGCGGCTTTTTGATGAGTCGATTGTATCGGGAATATAGGACATATGAAGAGGCAAGGGCTTCGGAGGATTATTATTTATATCTTCAGGCGGTTTATTGTTTTATTTCAACCAATAACGTTTGTTTTAAGGGAGCAGTCACAGGAAATCCCAAAAGTGTTAAGAAAGCCCATTTTTCCGGTCTGCCAGTCTATGAAAGCTTTTATTCCGCTGATTATAAGCGGTTGGATAATCTGCATGGTCCGCATAGTCAGCCGATTCACTGGTTCAACGACAGGGAAGCTGAAAAAACGAAAGCTGTATGGGCAAAGGTATGTCATTCCAAGGGGAAAATTACGGATGATTTTCTTCCGAAAAATTCGGGAACATCATTTAATATTGATGACAAATTAAATAAAAAAATAAAAAAAGTATCCTTGAAAAAAATCCCTGACTGCATGAAGCTCCATAATATTGATGAAGATTATTGTGAAATGTTATCAGCAAATTATATTGATATATCAGATATTCTGAAATCGCAGCACTCGAATTTCCAGGATGGATTAACAGAAAAGGATTATGCATATACAGAACTGTTAGAGGCAGCAACACAGGTGTTTCAGTATATTGGAAGAATGACAAAAAGCTGCTCTAGAATAGCACAATATAAGCAGCACCGTTTGTATCCGTATTATCTTCGTGCATTAAAGTGTTTTATTTCTGTTGATCAGAAATGCTTTGGAGGAAAATTCGGGAAATGTCTGGAAATAGATGAACTTGGATTCGCGTATGTGAATGTTTTTAGCAAAGATGTGAAAACAGTGATGGCAAAATACCCTTGTAAAAAAGCTGGACGGTTAAAAAAATGCGTGTATTTAAAAAATTATGCTGTATAACAACAGGTGACAGAAAATGAAAAAAACAAATAAGCAGATCATTTTATTGGGAGTTGTGTTTCTGGCACTTTTTTCTTATATGAGGTTTTTGTAAAAGAAGAATCCGATAATATTTTTCAAAGTGAAGCTGTCGCGGATGAAGAAAAAGCAGATGAGCCATTGGAAAATGCCAAGAAAAAAACAGAGCGGAAAAAGGAAGAATCTTCAAAAAATATTAAAAAAACATGGAAAAGGAATCAGAACCCACAGTAGAAAAGAAAGAGATTATTTCCAAACAGAGAGTCAGGAAGAATATAAAGAGGATTCCATGGAAATAGTGTCAATAGAAGATGAAATGAAGCAGGAAATAGATGATTTGCTTGAAAAAATGTCGTTGGAAGAAAAGGTAGCTCAGTCATTTGTGGTACTGCCTGAATCTTTGACGGGAGTTGGACGTGTAACAACCGCAGGCGAAATTTGTAGAACAAAAAACCGTCTGCTTTGTTTTATGGGAGAAAAGGCATTGGAAGTAAGGTTGGATGAATCATATTTTAGAAAGGAATGGGAAATATGGTTGAAAGATATAGGAATAACATCAGACCAGTAGGGGAACCTAAAAGTTTTAAGGGAATTCCGGTAGACTACGGAAAATACATTGATTCTGATATCCAGAGAGCATTTGAACCTTTTTTGAACAGACAGGATGAGACTTACAACGAAGACACGAATGAATATTGGAATATGGCAGAGGAAGTGCGTGATAATCAGAAAAAGGTTCAGATTTTAAGTGATGGAGTTGCTGCAGGAAGTATGTTATGTGCTCAAGATTTGGGACAGATATACATGATGGGAGAAATTGTGAAACAGGATTGGAATAAAGGCGAAGAACTTCTGTTTAAAGCAGCAAGATGCGGATTGCCTATATCGATGTATTTTCTTGGAGTAATGTATAAAAAGGTAAATGAATCAGGAATGTCTAAAGATCCGTCTTATTTAAGCAAGGGATTGAATTGGATATGTAAAGCAGCTATTAGGGGGAACGTTTCGGCATATGCATCATTGAATCAGTATGCAGGAATGACGTATGATAGTTTTCATATTAAAATAGAAGACCGTTTGTCTGTTTATTTTAAAATGATTTGTGATAAATTGACTAAAACACCGAGTGAACTTAAATTTTTAGGATTTTGTTACTATTCCGGATTCTGCTTTCTTCCAAGTGCGGCAGAAGCGAGAAAACTTTGGATAGAGGGTGCAACCGGGGGAAAAAACAGTCTTGGTGGTATAGAATGCAGATTTTTATTGGACAATGCTTCGGAATTGTTGAAACCTGCAAAATCACAAAAATATAATTTGGATATGGGAACGCCATTTCGAAGATGGTTTCGGAAATGAGGAAAACCCTATTACAGCGGGCAGATTACTGAGTAAATATGATGGAGGATTGGTGTTCATTTCAGATAGAAAAATAATATGTAATTATTCAGAGGCGGACAAGGCGTGAAACGCCTCATATACCTGATGGGATATTCCACATATTAGAGAATATCTGCAGGATACCCATTTGACAGAACGGAATACTGGAAAATGAAGAATGCTCGCAAAAGAGATCTACAGATATTAAAACAACTTGGATTCGAACCGAAAATAATGGCAAGCGATTCATGAAAAAATCGTAGCATATCGGTAAAACCTAAATGATTGTGTTTAAAGAAAGGAATGGTGTTGTTTATGCAAACAAAAAGATGGTTATGGTGCTTGTTGTTGTTTTTCTGTTTTGTTACGTTTGGAAGTGATTCGTATGCATCTTCTACAAGGTTAGTTGCATTGAATCGGTATAGAATGATTATGAATAAAAAACCTGATACAATTAGATTTGCAGTGCTAAACTTAGATAGTGATAATATCCCGGAAATGATTGTAAAGGATTATACGTCAGACAATAATAAATATTTTATAGAGAATTATACAATTTATTCATACAAGAACGGGAGGCTGGTTGAGAGGAAAATAGATGATGAACCATTCATTTATTGGGAAAAAAAGAATGTTTTTTCATCGGCATTTGGATACTATTCTTCTGGGTTGATGTGTTCTCGGTTATTGGTGCGATACTATCATATAGAAGGTGGGAAAAGTGTTGAGTTTGCTGAAAAGGTAGAATATAAAACATGGGGGGACAAGGGAAAAACTGATACGTCGCTGATGTGCTTTAAGATTGAAAAAAATGGTGAGAAAATAGAACTGTCAAAAAAAAGTTTGAGAGATCTTTTGAAAAAATATGTGAAAAAGACAAAATCAAAGAGAATAAAATATCACAAAAATACAGTTAAAAATAGAAAACGATTTTTGGATAATTATAAACGTAAATTATCGATAAAAAAGAATAATAATACTTAATTCAAACTTCGGTGCGTCCAGCTAATGGCGTGACATTTAGCAGGTGTAGATTTTGCCCAATATGATGTAGCCGCATCATTGGTAGAGAATTTTAGATGGATACTAGTGATTTGGAGGAAAAAATGGGAAGAAAATCATCTGTTATACGTCTTAGTGAAGACGAGAAAAAATATTAAAATTCAATTATCAAAAAAGTTCAGTAGAGTTACAAGTGTATCGCAGAGCCAAAATATTATTGATGAAATCAGAAGGAAAGTCCAACAATGCGATTGCTGTAAAACTGGATATTTCAGTTGATGCGGTACGCTTGTGTCTGAACAAGTTTTCAGAGGGAGGCATCCATGCCGCATTAAAAAATGCTCCTGGACGCGGAAGGAAAACCGAGATATTTGACGATACGAAAACGTGGATTGTAAATATTGCCTGTCAAAAACCGTCTGATTTTGGACTCTCTGCTGAGCTATGGTATCCGACAAGCCTTACAAACTATATAAGAGCGAATGCAAAAAAGGAAGGATATTCCCGGCTGGAAACAGTATCTGTAAGCAAAGTCAGAACAATACTTAGGAACTGTTACAAAATAAATTTACATTTTGACTTGTCTTTCCGCCCATCTGCTTCATCGAAAAATCTTGACGTAGCCCGCTACGCCTGCGATTTTTCGATTTGCATATGAACGGAAATCCTTCGTCAAAATTGCAAATTTATTTATGAACGGTTCCTTAAGAGTGACAAGTAGAATACTGAAGGCTGGGATCAGGGGAAACGGTGCATACTCAGCGACAGAGGAAGGATTGGGGCAGGGGGGATTATGTGGATATTGGGTGTAGAACTTATGATGTTAGAATTGTTTTGAAATCATTTTGCTTAGGAGGGCATTTATATATGAAAACAAAAAAATGGCTATGGTGTGTGCTGGTGATGTTGTGTTTTGTTGTTTTTGGAACTAAGTCTAATGCTACATCAGCGAAAATGAAGGCATTGGAAAAATACAGGTTGATTATGGCGCAAAAGAGTTCATCTTCGACATTTGCCATTGTATATCTGGACAATGATAAAATACCTGAATTGATCACTTGTATACGGTCCACGTATATGATTATAACTTATAAAAATGAAAAGTTTCTCATTAGGAGTTGTGGTGATGCAATCCCGTCATATTACTGGAAAAAAAGAGGGATTTTTACAGGGGTTTATGGAAGAGCCAATTTTTTTGCGGTTTATGGATGGGAAGAAACGGATTATTACAAGGTGAATAAAGAGATTGTTAAAAGAATTGCATATATTCATGAAAAAAATGATTACAATAATGGAAGCATGGCTGTGGAATATTTTAGAAATGAAAAGAAGGTCTCTAAAGAAACATTCAATCTTTTTTTGTTGAAATATAAGAAGGGCACAAAAGGGAGAAAAATCAAATTTCATACTAATTCATCAGATAATAGATGGAAGTATTTGTCTTGCTAGATTTTTATTGTGGAATGGAGAGTGTTTTCTTATGTTGGGTTCAGAAAAGGTGGTAGAAAAGGGATTTGGCACAACGAGCAATGTCATTGACATAAGGCTTTGGGGACATATAAAGACCGAAAAATTAGGATTTTTCAGTCTTTTTAAGCTGAAATCGAATCTGTTGGATGTGATAATGACCAGTAAATTCTCCCCAAAGCCATAAACCGATTAATTTATAGGGTTTCTATGGGCGGCATCAAGAATAATGAGCATAGCAAACAGACGAAAACCTATTAGTTTTTAAGACAAACAGATGTTTGTTTAAAGATAATCATATTTAGAAACAGCAATCAAAATACTTTTATTTTAGTTTCGGTAAATAAACTTAAACGGCAGATGGAACCTGTGATTGCGGTTGAACGATCGCTCTGGTCGAATCGCTTCGGTGTTCTGTGCTATTACGACTTCAACATCCATTTTTTTCTGTCCGTCATGCATACGCAAGAAGTCTCGGTATGTTTTGAAGGATTCCGAGAAGTTCACCTGAAATTTATGTTTTGTATCCTTCTTTTTAATTTCGACATTCGAGATGATGGCGGTGCTGAAATTGTAGAGTATGGCCCTCGCCCGGATTTTCTGCTCAACATACTCGTCCTTTTTAGAGTGAAACGCATTGAGACACAGGGGGGATTTGAGGTCGCGAAAAGCGGTTTCCTGACCTTATACGAATGTTCGTATAAAATGTGAACTGTATTTTGGTATCTGCAAGGGATATCTAAAGCTACGCACAGAATGCCATAGTACAACCCAAAATCTGTATTATAGTCACTAAAAATTCACTTTATCATCCCCAGCTTGCGTAGAAAAAGCCGATCTCTTTCGGTGGTTTCT
>CADBUD010000243.1 GCA_902797785.1 uncultured Lachnospiraceae bacterium | reverse complement strand
GGCGTTGGTGTTTCTTCCGAAGTATCGGTAGAGTTCCTCTTTTATGCAGTCGGCCTCCATTGTCAGGAGCATCAAAATGGTATTGTAAAATCCCATCTTTCGATTTCTGGTGAAGTCTCTCCCGGGATGGGGACTGTGAATAGTAACGGATTTTATAAAAAAGGAATCTGAAAGCCTTAGAAATAGGGGCTTAGAGATTCCGAGAGATTATAAATAAAAAAGGAGGAAAAATCATGAAAACAGTATTATGTTACGGGGATTCCAACACTTATGGATACATTCCGATCACAGGATTACGTTATCCGGCGGCAAAATATATCCAGTCCTCCACGCAGGACTCCCTTCACCTTGCACCGGAGGCGCACGCACGACTGGCGGAGGAATTGGCTTTGGTGGTAAAAAATAATTTCCGGATAAACGGAGGAAATTAAGAATTTTTTGGAATAAAATGAAAAATATTTATCAAGAAAGTATCGTTTTTTCCAGTAAGGACGTAGAGGAAAACGATTACTTAAATTCGATGGAAAAGACAGATAATTTGAAAAAAACAGGGAAATTTCACGGTGAATTTCCCTGTTTTTTTGTTGTTCTGAGATTTCGTTTTCACAATTTTGGATTGTTTTTGTGAGAAAGCTGCGTGTATAATTCATGCATGCAGCAGATAGGAAATTCATTCCACATCTCGCAGAGAGATTTTAGAGAGAGAGCGTACAGAAATCTTTTTGGGGATGAGACAGTGCAGGGATGATACCGAATAAGAATAGGAGGAAGGAAAAATGGCGAATGAAGAAGTAGATCAGGAGCTTTACAAAGAGATACAGTTAAAGAATGAACTCTTAGTAGAGGGATTAAGCTTTGACGCAAATATTTTTGAAAATTATGAAGCACTTGGAAAAGAGGTCACAGAGCAGGTCAACGCGATGTTCAATACAGATCAGAAGGAGCATGTCAACTATGTGTTTCCGGATTGCATCATCACCCCAAAGGGACACTATCGTGTCAGCCTCCGCTGGATTCCCAAAAGCCCTTACAAACTGAAGTTTGAAGATGGAAGATATCTGATAAAAAAGGGACATGAGATCATACTGGATACCGTAGAGTTTTCAAAAAGACCAAACTACTACGATAAAAAGACCTCAGACGGAACACTGATGAGAACGGTAGGACAGGACAGTGGGTACGGAATCATCTTTATCCCATACAGCAATGAATGTGCCTTAAAGGACAAAGGGCAGGATTGCTTGTTCTGTAATATCAATGCCACAAAGTCTTTGTATGCGGAAAGAGAATGTATCGCTTGGAAGACCGCAGGACAGATAGCAGAGACCGTAAAAGAATGCTACAAAGACGGATACGATCATTTGACCATCAGCGGCGGATTTATTCCGGAAAGACGCGAGGTAGATTATTACGTAGATGTCGCAGAGGCGATTACGGAAGCGCTTGGTCAGCCGCATTTTAATGGAACTGCCTGTGTGGGCGCGCCGCTTGATTTCACCGTTTTTGAAAAATACAAAGAGGCAGGTTTTTCTACCATAGCTACCAATATGGAAATCTGGGATGCGGGAATGTTCGATCTGATCTGTCCTGGGAAAAAAGATGTCTGTGGTGGAAGACAGAATTGGCTGAATGCTTTGGAGGAGGAATTGAATGTGTTCGGAAAGCATAAAGTCCGTTCCACCTTTGTCAGCGGGATAGAGCCAAAGGAGTCCCTGCTGGAAGGGCTGCAATACCTGATAGAAAAAGGAGTCATTGCCATGCCGAGTCAGTGGTATGTGAATGTTGGTTCGGCGCTGGCAGGCAGCAGAACACCAGAACCGGAATGGCATTGGGATGTATTTGAAAAGGTCGTGACAATGTATCGGAAGAATGGTGTGACGTGGGAAGAGCTTAGAAATTCCAATGCGGCTGCAAGTACAGTTCCCCACGATTTGTTCCGGCTGTATGAGGGAATTTCAAGTGCAGCATAGATAATCGTAGAGAGACGTTTGGAACAGAAGAAGCATGAGGACTTGTAAGCAGGCTGGAAGAATAACATGGTATAAAAAATAAAGAGGAGAATGCTTATGAAAAATAGATTTTATTCAGCAGGAGGAATCATCTATTGTTGTAAAAGAAAAAGAAATAAAAAAGATGTTTTACGTGAAAAGTCAAAAAGAAAAGGTAAAAATGAAAGGTAAAAAAGGTGAATAAAATGAAAGAAAATAAATTAAAAAATCATATCATAAAACAATGGATCGCAGTATTTTTGATGGTGGCTTTGAGCCTGAGCCTGATGGCATGCGGATCGAATGAAGATGCAGAAAATACGCCCGCAAGTACTCAGGCTGCAGATAAAACAGAAAGCAAAGCAGAGACGGAAGATACCGCCGATGAGGAAGATACGAAAGCTGCAGCAGAGGACGTCGATTCCGAAAATACAGATACAGAAAACACGGATACAGAAAAGATTTCAACGGGGATTCCAGTGACCTCCTCCGATGTGACAGTGGTTCTTGGAGAGCAGGGATATAATGAAGTCCCGATCATCCTGGAAAAAGGATGGTTTGAAGATGTATTTGGGGAACATAACATCCATATCGAAATTGCAACATTTAACAATGGACCAGAGATGATCGAAGCCTTTACGGCAGGACAGTTGGATTTTGGCCCAATGGGAATGCAGCCTGGAATTTCCGGTGCGGCGAATGGCGCGGGAGCTACCATCATCGCATCCTTCTGCGATTCGCCAGAAGGAATCGTGATTGCTTCCCTGAAGGAGTCCGGCATTACTACAGTGGCTGACCTGAAAGGAAAGACAGTTGGAACGACTATTGGCTCCAGTGCGTACAGCTTATTGTTAAAGGCACTGGATGAGGAAGGCCTGTCGATTGACACGGATGTGAACTTTGTCAATATTGATTTTGCTTCTGCTCCTACAGCTCTGGAAACAGGGGAACTGGATGTATCCATAGGATATGCCAGCAAATTTGATGAGATTACAAAGACCGATGGAGATCTGTTCTATTATATTAAGGATGCGTCTGGATATGGAATTTCCGAGAATATTCTGGTTGGAAGGGATGAATTTACACAGAAGTATCCGGACATCACGGAAAATATTCTGGCATTGTACCAGAAGGCAAATGAATTTATTAATTCAAATCCGGAGGAAGCCATTGCCATTAACGCAAGGTATTACGGACTGGATGAGGATGTGATTCAGACAACAGTAGACCGCTATGTATATGACTGGATTGAAGAAGACGTATTGAAAAAGGATGTGGATGAATATATCCAGTTCATGTATGACAATGACCTGCTCACGGAAAGGCTGGATGTCGATGACGCGGTAGATTTTACATATTTTAATGAAGCATTTGGGAAGTAGGAAGGTGAGAGGTGCGCATGATGGAGGAACATCAGATAGATATCAAACGTGAGATGATTCATTTTCTTGAAATCATTGCAATTCCACTTATCATATGTATTTTATGGCAAGTTTCAACGACAAAGGGCTGGATCAAGGCGTCTGTGCTGCCGGCTCCCGCAGGAGTATGGGACTCAGCTGTTTCCCTCAATGAAAAGGGACTGTTCTGGCTGGATATTGGATCCAGCCTGAGCAGGATCTTAAAGGGATTCCTTTTGGGAGGAACCATCGGAATCATTGCAGGGTCACTCATAGGAATTTTTCCTTTTTTTGATAGAATCACGAAAGTTTTTGTAGCAGTATTCCGGCCGATTCCGATTATTTCCCTGATTCCGATTTTTATTCTGTGGCTTGGAATCGGAGAGGAATCAAAGATTGCAGTCATTACCATAGGAACCTTTTGGGCGACGCTGATCAACACGATGGACGGAATCAAAAGCATTGACAGGAAGCTGGTAGAAATGGCACAGATTCTTGGAAAAAATAAATGGGAAACGATTCGGTATATTATTTTTCCTTATGCATTTCCGGCAATTTATACAGGAATCCGGATTGCGATCACGGCTTCCATCGGCTATGTGATCACCGCAGAAATGATCGCGGCATCGGCAGGGGTTGGCTACCGGATCATGTATGCGAGAAATATGGCACAGCCGGGAATCATGTTTGTTGGAATTATCGAAATAGGTCTGTTTGGTTTACTTGTAGATTTGCTCGTGTTGAAATTGCAGGAAAAACTGTTTTCCTATAGATGATTTTGTTATTATTTGGAATGGAAACGGAGGTGAAACAAGTGGAGGAAATTGAATTACAGATAAAAAATGTTTGCAAGAATTTTATGATAGATAAGAAAAAACGTGAGATCATAAAAAATATAGACATCAACGTAAAGAAAGGTGAATTTGTTTCGATCGTAGGTTCCAGCGGCTGCGGTAAAAGTACATTGCTGCGAATCATTGCAGGTCTGGAAACGGTATCGTCAGGTCAGGTGCTTTTGGAGGGCACTGAGGTTGCTGGAACATCTCCGCGGTGCAAGATGGCATTTCAGGAGGCACGGCTTCTCCCATGGTGGTCGGTGGAAAAGAATATCTCCTTCGGAATTGGGAGAAAGGTCGACGAAGAGGAAAAGGACAAGCTGGTCGCACAATATATCAACCTCGTAGGTCTGAACGGATTTGAAAAAGCCCTGCCGAGGCAGTTGTCAGGCGGAATGCAGCAGCGCGTCAGTATAGCAAGGGCATTGATCAGCGATCCGAAGCTCTTACTGCTGGATGAACCGTTTGGAGCACTGGACGCACTTACAAAAATTAATATGCAGAAGGAAGTGCTGAAAATCTGGGAGTCTGAAAAAAAGACGATGATCCTGGTGACGCATGATATTGAAGAGGCGGTCTATTTAAGCGACAGAGTGATCGTGCTTTCCGAGCGGCCGGGAGAGATCAAAAATATTATCAATATTGATATCGGCAGACCGAGGAAGCGTGGAAGCCATGATTTTTCTTATTTTACAAATCTGATTTATAAAGAGTTCTTTACAGAGGTGGAAAGAGAAGTGGAGTATTCCATTTAAGCAGAAGTATAACATTGAAATGTAGAAAAGAAATGGAGGTTTATAGAAAAAATGGCAACAAAAGTAGAAAATTGGAGAGAAAAAGAGGCGGGTATTGATGAAATATTCGAGAAATATCCGGAGATCCCGAAAATTATCATTTTAAAGACAGACGTGCATCGACGGGGATATGTTCTTTCTGAAAAAGCAGAAAGGCTGTTAGAGGAAGGAAATTACCAGAGTGAAGCGGATACTATTTTTGGAGAAAAGCTGGGGGCAAAGAAGATACCGATAGGACTTACCTTCCGTGATGGAACCTCATTGATCGGGGGATATCGTTCCAATGAAGGCATACGGGACCATTACGTCATCGATGCGATCGACGGAAAATTTTATGTTACAGACAATGGGAACGTGTATGAAGAAGTGGACTTTTGGAAAGAGCCAGACTTTTATCACAAAAAAACAAGCAAGGGAACGCCGATGGGGGAAGTAGTCAATGTCCGCCCGCAGCGCCTGAATTTTGCGATCAGCAGGGTCTGCCATTTCTGGGATACCCCGGGGGAGGGCTGCAAGTACTGCTACGTGGGAATCAATGGAATCGAAGCGACCAAAAAGAACATTCCGGCACTGTATGATTACGATGAAATCGCAGAATCCGTAGCAGAAGCAATCAAACAGCAGGGACGCTTTTCTATGATCATGGTGACGACCGGTTCGATTCTGACCGGAAAAAAAGTGTTTGATGACGAGGTAGATGAGATCATCAAGGCCTTTGAGAAGGTAAAACCTATTTTTAATAGGAAGGATCTGAAGGTACAGCTGATCGGCTCGGCATATGATAAGGAGCAGCTGATCCGGCTGAAGGAAGCCACGGGAATCATCGGATATACAGCAGATCTGGAGGTCGCCAACAAGGAGGCGTTTGAGTGGATCTGCCCGGGAAAGGCAAAGCATGTCGGCTATGAAGAATGGAAAAAACGTCTCTATGATGCCGTAGAGGTATTTGGACGTGGAAATGTCAATACCGGAATTGTCGGTGGAGTGGAAACGGCACAGCCAAATGGCTTTTCTTCAGAAGAGGAGGCTCTGAAGGCGGTCTTGTCTGAGGCAGAAGAGCTGGCGCAGCATGGTGTGAGTGTGGCTTATATCGTCTGGGGAATCTGCGGTATTTTTAAGGACCAGGTACCGCCGTCACTGGATTATTATATTGCTTTGGCAAAGGGGTTAGATGAGATTAGCAGAAAATATGGGCTGGAAGCCTATTTTGATGACTACCGCCGCTGCGGAAACCACCCGAATACGGATCTTGGGAGGATTTAGGAGATGAATATTGTATTGCTTGAAGGCAGTCCAAACAAAAAGGGGTCATCCAATCTTCTTGCAGAGCAGTTTCTTCGGGGAGCGAAGGAAAGTGGACATGTGGTTTCCGTGGCTGATATCGCGCATGCAAAGCTGCATCCCTGTATAGGCTGTTATCACTGTGAGAGGGAGGGAGTCTGTTGTTTTCAGGATGATTTAGAAAAGATAAAGGAGCAGATACTTTGTGCGGATATGATAGCCTTTGTTACCCCGTTATATTATTTTGGTATGTCATCCCAAATCAAAGTGCTCATTGACAGGTTCACTTCTTTTAATGATCTGATTCAGGAAAAGCATCTTAAATCTGTACTTATTTCTGTGGCAGCAGGCACAGAGGAATGGATTTTTGAGGCACTCGAGGCGCATTATAAGGCGATTGGGCACTATCTGAATCTTGAAGATCAGGGAATCCTGCTGGGATATGGCTGTGGAACCGTGGATATGACGCGTCAGTCAGAATATATGAACCAGGCATATGAATTAGGAAAAAAGATATAAAAATATGCGGAACGGAATTAGGAGGAAAAAATGGCGATTACATTATCAGAAAATGTTATTGAATTATTGAGAAATAGAGAATCAAAGAAAGTATTGGCAACGGTAGATAAAAATGGGATTCCAAATGTATCATTCAAAGGTTCCATTACGGTAAATGAGGAAGGAAAGATTGAGCTCATTGAATTGCTGGAAACCTCCCAGACAAACAAGAATCTAACCTATAGTCTGTGGTTCGATAAGACAGTAGCCATCAGCGTCTGGGGAGAGGGAGGCACAGAGTATGAAATCAAAGGGATTCCAAGAAAAGTACATATTGATGGACCATATTATGAAAAGAAATATGTGGAGTCATTAGAGAGAAATCCAATCAACGATATTTCGGGAGTCTGGATCATTGAGCCTACGGAGGTCCGCAATCAGACCTATGCAGAGAGAAAAAAGGAGCAGGACGAAAAGTACCCGATTATCGGACATTTGGATAAGGACAGGAAGCTGTAATGCAAAATCAGAACATTCTGGAAAAAGAACCTGTAGGCAAATTGTTATGGAGACTTTCCCTGCCCAGTATTTTTGCAGAAATCGTTAATATGCTGTATAGTATGATAGACCGAATGTTTGTCGGAAGATCAGCGGAACATGGAGCAGCATTCTTAGCGGCGCTTGGAGTGACTGTTCCTGTTCTTTATATTGTGAGTGCATTTGCCGAGTGGGTAGGCTCCGGAGGGGGACCGTATGTGGCGATTGCCTTTGGAAAGAAGCAGGAAGAAGAGGGCAGGGAGATTTTTGAAAACTGCTGTACCCTTTTGGCAGTATTAGCTGTTTTTTTGACCATTATTTTTTGGTTTTTTTCGGAGAATATTTTGAGATTTCTTGGGGCAGAAGGAGAAACGCTTCATTTTGCCGGAGTCTATTTAAGGATTTATGTTCTGGGGACGATATTTGTCCTATTGAGTGTTGGTTTGGTCCCGTTTATGGTGACACAGGGGCAGAACCGGATCAGCATGAGGAACACCTGTATCGGCGCCATCAGCAATGTGATTTTAGATGCAGTTTTTGTGTATTTTTTAAAGGGCGGATTAGTAGGTGCGGCGATTGCGACGGTGATGAGCCAAGGAATCACAGCCGGCTTGAATCTTTCCTTTTTTCTGAGTCCGAAAAGCGTGTTGAAGTGGAAATTTGCAAAATTGGATTTCAAAATATTATTTCAGCCGATGTGCCTTGGCTTTACGACCTTTTTTATGTGCGTGACAGAAAGCCTGGTACAGTCTGTCTATAATAAGCAGCTTTTGCTCTATGGGAACGCGGATTATGTGGCGGCAATGTCCATTGTTTATAGTCTGAGCCAGATCATCATCAATCCCGTCGTGGGAATCGGACAGGGGGCGCAGCCGATCGTAAGCTATAATTATGGCGCGGGAAATACGAAAAGGGTCTTTATGACCATACAGAGAAGTGTGCTATCCTGCTCTATTTATGCCCTTTTATGTGCGGGTGCGATGATAACTGGTCTGGAAAAAATTTTTGCTCTTTTTACGACGGATGGGGAAGTCATCAGAATTGGAGTGCATGGCTTTTCTATTTTTGTTATTGGAAAGATCATGAATGGAATTCAAATCAGTATTCAGGATATTTTCCGTCACGTCGGTTTTGTGAAAACCGGAATTTTTAATGCAGCGGTCAGAAAATTTGTATTGATCCTTCCGTTGGCACTATTGCTGCCGAAAGTAGGCTCCATCGGTGTCGATGGTGTGTTTTGGGCGGAAACCATCGCGGATGTTCTGGCGGTTTTCTGTGCGGCGGCTTCGTTCTTCCTTGTAAAGTCGCGGCTTTTGAGTAAAATGGGGGAAAACAGGGGAATACGGATCATGGAATGAAAGAG
>CADBUD010000242.1 GCA_902797785.1 uncultured Lachnospiraceae bacterium | reverse complement strand
TTTCCGATGCGACACTCATTTTATAACCTCCATCTTATAAAAATATAACTATTTACTTAATTCGATTTTTATGTTACATTATTTTATAGAAAAATGCAAGAAGATTTTTCCTCTAATTTCTCTCACATTGTTACTATTCACAGGCAATTTGATAAATAAAAGAGATTCGTCGTGCTTGCACGTAAGAAGCTGTTTTATTTATCAAATTTTCCTGCTGTGAAGCAGGAACCCCTTCCAGAATGAGGATTTCAGGCGCAAATGCGCCGGGAGAGCTGCGAAGCAGCGGGAAATCCGAATGCCGGAAGGGGGCTTGTGAATAGTAACCTCACATTGTTACTGTTATTTCGAAAATTCAGGAGGTTTTATCATGAAAATGTATGTAAATGGAAAACCGGCAGATAGCTTGTCCAAAGAGACCATGGACGTTATTGCTCCTGCCGACGGTTCCCTGCTCGACACGGTCCCAAAGGCATCCAAAGAAGATATTGCCCTGGCCTTCACCTATGCCGAACAGGCCAAAAAACAATGGGCCAACACCCCGCTTTATGAACGAAGTCAGATCATTTCCCGTTTTGTCGAGCTGGTAAGAGAAAATCTTGACTCTCTCGCCCTGACTCTCTCCCGCGACAACGGAAAGCCAATCACACAGGCCCGCGGCGAGCTTTCCAATATTTTTACCGCCGTTCCTGCTTTTATTGAAAAGGCAAAGCATCTCTATGAAACGATCCTTCCGGCCGGAATCGAGCGCGGACATGAGCACAATCTTCAGATGGTCACAAGGAAACCAGTCGGCATCGTTGTCTGCATCATCCCTTTCAACTTTCCGTCCAATATGTTCTGCCAAAAGGTCATCCCTTCTCTTTTAATGGGAAATGCGACGATTGCCCTTCCGCCTTCCGCAAATCCGCTGACGATCCTGCGTCTGGCAGAGCTGATGCAGAAAGCCGGGATTCCGGATGGGGTTCTCCAATGTCTGACGGCACCGGGAAGTGTCAAGGAAGCTGCTGTTACCGATCCAAGAACCGATTTTATTACTCTGACCGGAAGTACAAAGACAGGGAAGCATATCGCCAAGCTGGCTTCCGATCATCTGGTGCCTTGTGCTCTTGAGCTTGGTGGAAATGACGCATTCATCGTCATGGAGGATGCCGATCTGGATACGGTCATCAGCCAGATCATCCCGGGACGGATGACAAACTGCGGCCAGATCTGCTGTGCCAGCAAACGGTTCCTCATCCATGAATCCCTTGTTGAAGAATTTACCCACAGAACCATTGAGACCCTGAAAGGTCTTACGATTGGAAAACCGGAGGAAGAATCGACACAGCTTGCCTGCCTGATCACGGAAACGGCAGCGAAGGAGGTCGAGGCTCAGGTCAATCTGACCGTAGAACAAGGCGCACGCATTCTTTACGGTGGAAAACGAAACGGTGCTTATTACGAGCCAACGGTCCTTACAGACATTACGCCAGAGATGGATATCTTTCAGGATATGGAGGTCTTCGGTCCGGTAATTCCGATTCTTTCCTTCCAGACTGAAGAGGAAGCGATCGAAATTGCCAACCATACTCATTATGGACTTGCCGGAAGCATCTTTACAAATGACCACAAGCGGATGTTCCGTATGAGCCGCCAGCTAGAAGCCGGAAATATCATTATCAATGGTGCTTCCTTCCTGCGTTCGTTCGAGATGCCTTTTGGCGGATGGAAAGAAAGTGGAATTGGAACGGAAGGAGTCATGACGACCTTCCAGGAAATGACGAAGATCAAGATGGTAGTTTTAAAGGATGTTTTTTAATATAAAGAGATTCGAGCAGCGGGAAATCCAAATGCCGGGTGGGGGACTGTGAACAGAAGCGCATGAAAGTGGCATATGGCTTTCCCAGGCTGTCTGTTAGGAGCTGTGCGAAAATAACCTGTACATTATGCGCCGGCTTTTTCTTTGAGAGTGATTTTTGACTGTTGCTTTCGGAGAAAAAGGCAGGCAGAATGTGTAGGTTATTGATGCACCGTATTTCGCTGCCATTAGGCCCCCACGGAAGTCCGCAAGCTTATACAAGTTGTTGATGCCTTTGTATCCCACCTGGATATAGGCCCATTATCGTCAAGAAAATCATCCAGAGAGACCTGCCGCGCTGAGGAAACCCTGAAAAAAGCAGTGCTGCCCGCTATGGTAAATGCTTAGGAATCAACCGATGTAAGCTTCAGGAATATTCCTGTTCCACCACCATATATCTCCAGATAAATGCAATGATCCTCCGTACTTTTCAGTACTCCATATCGTTTGGATTCTCCATTTACTGTAATTGTCAAATTCTGCTGTTCCATCGGATCCATATATTCAAGCTTCTCCGGATTATAGCTCACACTCTCGCCATCCCATTTATACTCTGTATCACCGAGAATAGCCCTTACCTCTTTCCCTTTATAGTAACTCAATCTGTTAAGACGGCTACTGTTTAATTCACATATATAAGCGCCAAATCCTGCCACAAACAGATACAGCATAATAAACCCTATTCCTATAAGCCATATGCGTTTCTTTCTGATTTTTGATATCAGATAAATGATCATCATAGCGCCCAATATCGGAAATGCGATGCACCAGGCATATTTTGCAGTATAACGAAGTGGTTTCAATGTACTACTAATACTCATAACCACTCCCAATGCAAGAATAATGATTTCCATCATTGTAAAGAGTGAGATTCGTCCCTTCTGTTCCACATTTTCAGTTTTATTATTCTTTATTA
>CADBUD010000241.1 GCA_902797785.1 uncultured Lachnospiraceae bacterium | reverse complement strand
GAAGATTTGGAGGGACAAGCGAGCTTGTCCACGCAAATTTTTGTGCAAAGGTCACAAGGTGTGAAGCACCTTGTGACTTTTGACCCCAACATCTATCCATTATACCATAAGCTGGTTATAAATGTCACTGAAAAAGTAACCGTCCCCTTGATTTTTGTGTTACTATTCACAGCTCTGCTGTTCATAGCAACAAAATGCACAGAAATATGCCCTAATGGTCATATTTCGCGCCCACTGCCCCGGATTTTCATGCAAAAAAACGCATGAAAATACCTTGCGGGATAGTGGCTGTGAATAGTAACATTTTTGTTACCATTTACAGCTCCTTAACAGCGAAAGTCACAGAAAATCCGGAGAAGTGGACGCAAATCATATATAATCTTTAAACTTTACGACAAATAAATTTCATGATATAATAGGGAGAATAAAAAACAGTAATAAAATAATAGCAGAGGAGTAATTATCATGGAAATGTTATACAAAAGCACCAGAAGCACGGAAACCGTAACTGCCTCACAAGCAATCCTAAAGGGCCTGGCTCCGGATGGCGGTCTCTATGTTCCGACCCACCTTCCAAAGCTTACCACATCCCTGTCGGATCTTTCAAAGAAAACATATCAGGAGATTGCCTACGAAGTCATGAAGCTGTTTCTGACGGATTTTACGGATGAAGAGCTTCGGACTTGTATTCAAAAGGCTTATGATGAGAAATTTGATACGAAAGAAATCGTTCCGATAAAAAAAGCAGGAGGAGCTTATTACCTTGAGCTTTTTCATGGAAAGACGATTGCCTTTAAAGATATGGCTCTTTCGATCCTGCCACATCTTCTCATTACCTCAGCAAAAAAGAATCAGGTAAAAAATGAAATCGTCATTCTGACGGCGACCAGCGGAGATACAGGAAAAGCTGCTCTGGCAGGCTTTGCAGATGTCCCGGGAACAAAGATCATTGTATTCTATCCCAAAAATGGTGTCAGCCCGATTCAGGAAAAACAAATGGTGACTCAAACAGGAGAAAACACCTTTGTGGTAGGAATTCACGGAAATTTTGATGACGCACAAAATGGCGTTAAGAAAATTTTCGGAGATGAGGAATTTAAAAACGAACTAGATGCAGCCGGATTCCAGTTTTCTTCTGCAAATTCAATCAATATCGGACGGCTGGTTCCACAGGTCGTTTATTATGTCTATGCCTATGCAAAACTCCTGGAACAACAGGAAATCTCAGAAGGGGAGCCGATCAACGTTGTCGTTCCGACCGGAAATTTTGGGAATATTTTAGCAGCATATTACGCAAAACAGATGGGAGTCCCGATTCAAAAGCTGATCTGTGCTTCCAATGAAAATAAAGTTCTTTTTGATTTCTTCCAGACAGGAATCTATGACAAGAACAGAGACTTTGTTCTCACATCATCTCCATCCATGGATATTTTGATTTCCAGCAATCTGGAGCGGCTGATCTACAAGGTGGCGCTGGAGGATGCAGAGACCAATGCAGAGTTTATGAAACAGCTCTCAGCCAATGGAAAATATGAGATCACAGAAGAGATGAAAGCGCGGCTCTCTGATTTCTATGGCGGTTATGCTTCAGAAGAGGAAGATGCTGCCATGATCAAAAAGCTCTATGAGGAAGAACATTATATCATTGATACGCATACAGCAGTTGCTGCCTGCGTGTTTGAAAAGTATAGAGCAGAGAGTAAAGATGAGACAAAGACCGTGATTGCTTCGACGGCCAGTCCGTACAAATTTATCAAAAGCGTCTTAGAGGCGATTGATGAAAAATATGCGCAGCTGTATGAAGAAAAGGGAGACTTTGCCCTGGCAGAGGAATTAGCGGTCTTATCCGGTGTTGATATTCCTAAGGCAGTAGAAGAGCTTCGCACAGCGCCAGTGCTTCACAAGACAGAGTGTGATGTGGATGAAATGAAAAATACAGTGAAACGTTTTCTTTTCAAGGATTGAGAAATATACCCGTTTACGGTATAAAATGACGCGTATAACAGGAAAGAAAAAAGGCAGTGAAAACAAAGAAAAATGTTGTTCACTGCCTCTTTTTATGAGCAGGTATAACGAATCTGTATTTTTTGAAGAACAGACCTTGAAGGTAACATAATATCAGAATAAATCCGCATCCTCAGAAATGGCAAACAGGATATTTACAGTTCCAAAAGGATAGATTACAGGAATATGATAAATCGATCCATTAGGTGAGATGATGGAATCGATATTATTGACCGGTGGATCCAGAGTGCAGACCAGCTCTTTTTCATTGGACATATTTACGACATAGAGTCCATTGTGGAGATTGAGAAAATCGTCCATGGAGGCCATGACATATTCATTCATTTCGTCGAACTCCTCACCGGCATAACGACAGGCAAACTCAATTGCAGTAGCTTCGTCCATATCCAGGGCGGAATAAATATTGACCGGACCAAAAACATTTTGGGAAGAACAATACATGGCCGGATACTCCGGAAACTGTGCCGGAGAGAGCAGGGTAAAATCATCCCCGATAAAACGAACCAGATCATTGAATAGAAGAGTAAAATACTCTACGCACTCATCTTTATACAAGATATCCGGAATGGAATCGAAGAAATCATTGACCAGAACATTGATGTTCTCTTTTTGCTCTGAAGAGAAATCCAAATCGATGATCTCATGCTCCAGCTGATAATTGATGATCAGTTTTTCGAACTGGGCGTTTGTGATATAGCCTTTATCGATCAAAGCCTGTCCAAGGTTTAAAAACCGCGGCTTTTGCTTGCTTAAGAGAATGTCGAGCTGCTCCTGCGTCAGAAATCCTTCATCTACCGCAATCTGCCCGAACCGTTTATCCATATGGGTCTGGAGAATATGAATCTCATTTACCTCAGAGGAAGTCAAAAACCCCTCATAAATCGCAAGAGTCCCCAGCTTGAGATGGGAGCTGGCGATATTCTGCATGGCATCTACCAGCTGTTCACTGGTAATGATATGCTGATTTAATAGGTAATTCCCAAAAAATTGTGTGTACATTATATCCCTCCTCCAATGGCGATATTAAAAATATGTGCTAATTGCTCCTGCTTGATTGGCTTTTGTATAAAGTCACGCGCACCAGCCTGAATCGCCATCGTAAGATGCTCCTTTGAGCCAACAGAGGATGCCATTACAACATATGCCTTAGAATCGTATGCCAGGATATCCTTTAAAGCATCCAGACCATCTTTTTTTGGCATAACAATGTCCATCAACACAAGGTCAGGATGAAATTCTTTGTATTTTTCAACGGCAGTGATCCCGTCCGGTGCCTGCTCAATATGGCCACAGCCCAAGCCGGTAAGAACATCCTTAATCTGCTTTCTGGAAAGAATGGAATCATCGCATATTAAAACTTTAAAACTTTCTGCTGTCATAATCAATCGCCTCTCTAAAATTACATTTTTGTTATTTATATTTTACACTATTTTTCAAAAGAAATCAATAAGGATTGTGAGAAATAAATAAATGATTTGTGCATTATGATTCACAGCTTTGCTGTTCACAGTCCTCCCGGGGTATTCGTACGCATCATTTTATATCGCTGGCGAAAACCGGCAATGGGTTTCGCCAGCGAGCAGATCAAATTGACGGTGAGGTGTGGCAAAAAATGTAACAGTTCAGCCATTCGGCTTCTCTGTTACAAAATGCACAGAGATGATGCATTCTGCATCACCTCGCGCACATTGCCCCGG
>CADBUD010000240.1 GCA_902797785.1 uncultured Lachnospiraceae bacterium | reverse complement strand
TATACTCATGAACGAAATGGCTTGCCGTTTTGTTCATGAGTCGCGCCGGATTTTGGTCGCTGAAAGCGACATTTTCCTTACAAAATCCGTGCGCATCATTTTTATACCGTTAGCGAAAACCGACAGCGGTTTTCGTTAACGGTATAATCTTAAGGTTTGGGTCCTATAATAATGTAATCATAAATGAAAGGACTGACAATATGAAATTCAAACAATATCTGGCACTAATAACAACACTTTGTATTTGCGCAGCCTTTGTTGGCTGTGGAAACAGTGAAAATAGCGGAAACAAAGAAAGCAATATTTCTGTAACAGAGAGTGTTTCTGAAAATAGTACATCAGAAACTGCAGTGAATCAGGAAGACAATGCACAGACTGAGGTGAATGAAGCAGTGACAAATCTAAGTAAAATTGACATGACAAAATGGCAGTATCATGCTGATGACGGAGTCTATTATCAGGTAGGCATCTCTTATTGCGAGACTCCTGCCGATGCAAGCTATGAAACACTTGCTGTATTCGTTCCCGCAGCCTATATGGCAGGTACTGACAACGGTGACGGAACTTACACCTGTGAACTGACCAGCGAATCCATAAACAATTATACTGCCGAAACCGCACCTATTGTTATCCCAATCAACACCCCGGGATATTCAGCCATGGAGGCGCTGACAGATTATTCAAGCTCCGTCAAGTCTTACACAGATGAGGGATTTGTATATGTTCACGCCGGATGCCGGGGACGTGACGCAGGTGCGCCTGCAGGTGTTACCGACTTGAAAGCAGCCGTACGTTATATCCGCTATTGTGATGATGTTATCGCAGGAAGTGCCGAGCATATTTTTACCTTTGGTATGAGCGGTGGCGGTGCTCAGTCAGCTCTTATGGGCGCGACAGGCGATAGTGAACTTTATACTCCGTATCTTGAAACAATCGGTGCGGTGCAGGGTGTCAGCGATGCAGTATGCGGATCAATGGACTGGTGTCCGATCACAAATCTCGACTCTGCAGATGAAAGCTATGAATGGATGATGGGCATTACAAGAAGTGATCTGTCAGATGATGAACAGGCAATTTCAGACGCACTGGCTTCCTCCTTTGCTGATTACATCAATGATGCAGGCATCAAGGACGAGAACGGCAATGTTCTGACCCTTGAAGAATCTGAGGATGGCATTTATCAGTCAGGAAGTTACTATGACTATATCAAGAAGGTAATCGAGCAGTCGTTGAATCATTTCTTGTCAGATACTACGTTCCCTTACGATGCTTCAAGCTCCTCTAAGGGTGGAATGGGCGGCTTTGGCGGTGGCAAGCCCAATGGCGACTTTGAGGGAGCTAAGCCTGAAGGCGACTTTGAGGGAGCTAAACCTGAAGGCGACTTTGATAAAGATATGACCGAAGGTGACTTCGGTGGTAGAGGTCAAAAAGGAACTAACGGGGATACAAAGATCGAGGATGTTGACAACATCACAAGAAATGATGCATCAAGCGGTATCAGCCTTTCGGGGACTTACGAAACGGTACAGGATTACATCGACGCACTGAATGCCAACGGCGAATGGGTGACTTACGACGAGTCTTCCAACACTGCGACGATCACAAGCGTTGCTGACTTTGTGAAGGCATTCAAATCCGCATCAAAAAATCTTGGAGCATTCGACCAACTTGACGGCGGTCAGGGTGAAAATACACTGTTCGGATACGGTGACGGAAACGGCGCGCACTTTGACAGTACTCTGGCGTCTATCCTCGAAAATCTCGAAAGTGACTACGCTGACAACTATTTGGCAGATCTGAAAAAGACCGACAGTGCAGGATATACTGCAGAACAAAGGCTTAAGATGTATACTCCTCTGTATTATCTGCTTGAAGGCTCTGAGGGCTATGGCACAAGTACCGTTGCTAAATACTGGCGTATCAGAACAGGTATTGCCCAGAGCGACACGGCCTTGACCACTGAAGTAAATCTTGCACTAGCGCTTGAAAACTATGACAGCGTGGAAAGTGTTGATTTTGCGACAGTATGGGGACAGCAGCACGTTGAAGCCGAGCGCACCGGCAGCAGCACGGAAAACTTTATCGAATGGGTGAATGATTGTATGAAATCATAGGTTCCAGAACCCCAAAAAAATAACGAAAAAAACAAGTAATGAAAAAACAAATAACATTATGAATCGTAACAAAATATCGGCATCTTAGGACAATCGGTTCTTAAAATCTTCATATCCGAATTCCCGGATCAGCCGATATGCTCCTCCCGGCTCTTTTACCACGATGGACGGCAGTTTCATTCCATTGAATGTATTATTTTTTACCATGGAATAGATCGCCATATCTAAAAAGCAGATGCGGTCTCCCGGGACAAGCTCCCGGTCAAAGGAATAGTCCCCAATCACATCTCCGGCCAGACAGGTGCAGGAAGCCAGACGATAGGTATATTTTTTCTCTCCAGGCTTTCCGGCACCGACGGCTTCCGGGCGGTAGGGCATTTCCAGGACATCCGGCATATGACAGGCGGCGGATGCATCCAGAATCAGGATTCGGCTTTCGTTTTCTACCACATCCAGGACCTCCGTCACCAAAGTTCCTGCCTGCAGAGCCACAGCTTCTCCCGGCTCTAAATATACCTCCAGTCCATATGTTTCTCTGATTCTTTTGATGCACCGGATCAAGCGGTCGATGTCATAATCTTCTCTCGTAATATGGTGCCCGCCTCCCATATTGAGCCATTTTATTTTGGAAAACCAGGTTCCATATTTTTCCTCTACGACCTCAAGCGTCTCTTCCAGCGCGTCAGAATTTTGCTCACACAATGTATGAAAGTGAAGCCCTTCGATTCCACCTAGAAGATCCGGGTCTGCTCTTAGCTCCTTCTCAAAGATGGAAATGGGAATCCCCAGGCGGGAGCCCGGTGCACAGGGATCGTAGATTTCCTGTCCTTTTTGTGTCGAATGCTCCGGATTGATCCGAAGTCCCGGGCTGGTTCTTCCGCTGCAGAGGGAGCGGTATTTTCTCCATTGGGAAAAGGAATTGAAAATAATATGGTCACAGAGGCTGATGATTTCTTCCATTTCCTCCGCCTTGTACGCAGGAGAAAAAATATGATTTTCTCGATCCGGCATATATTCTTTTCCCAGCCGCGCCTCGTACAGACCACTGGCCGTTGTTCCGGAAAGATATGTTCCAATCAGAGGGTATTCACAGAACATGGAAAATGCTTTTTGTGCCAGGAGGATATGACAGCCTGCCTCTTTTTCTACCCGCTTTAAGCAGGTTAGATTCTGAACTAATTTTTCCTCATCAATAACATAGGACGGGGTCGGCAGCTCCGTCTGATCCATCCACTTCATCTCTTCCCCTGCTCCTTTCTCAATCCACTAAGACCGGATGCTCTTCCACGACCCACGGAAGTCCCCATTGATTCAAGGCCTCCATGTATGGATCCGGATCAAATTCGTCAGTCGTAAATACGCCAGGCTTTCTCCATCGTCCATCCAAAACCAGCATGGAACCGATCATCGCCGGTACACCGGTCGTATAGGAAATCGCCTGAGACTCGACTTCCCGATAGCATTCCTGATGATCGCAGATATTATAAATATATAATGTTTTTTCTTTTCCGTCCTTTATCCCGGTAAAAATACATCCGATATTGGTCTTTCCTACAGTTCTTGGTCCCAGAGAGGCCGGATCCGGCAATAATGCCTTTAAGAACTGGATTGGCACAATCTTTTGTCCTTCAAATTCGATTGGTGCCGTCGAGAGCATGCCGACATTTTCCAGACACTTCATATGGGTCAGATAGCTTTGTCCGAAGGTCATAAAAAAGCGAATCCGTTTTACATGGGGAATATTTTTCGCAAGCGCCTCGATCTCCTCGTGGTGGAGCAGATACATCTCTTTTTTCCCGACGCCGGCAAACTCATATTCTCTTTTGATGCTCATTGGCTCGACCTCGATCCACTTTCCATCTTCCCAGTAGGAGCCCGGGGCGGAGACCTCTCTTAAATTGATCTCTGGATTAAAATTCGTCGCAAATGGATAGCCGTGATCTCCGCCATTGCAGTCTAAGATATCAATGGTATGAATTTCATCAAAGTAATGCTTCTGCGCGTAGGCAGTAAATACACTGGTCACACCAGGATCAAAACCAGTTCCAAGCAGTGCCATCAGACCTGCCTTCTCAAATTTTTCCTGATAGGCCCACTGCCAGGAATAGTCAAAATATGCCGTGAATCCAAGACGTTTGCAGCGCTCTTCATAAATCCGGCGCCACGCTTCGTCCTCTGTATCTTCTGCTTCGTAGTTGGCCGTATCAATATAATGAACCCCTGCCTCTAAGCAGGCATCCATGATCGTAAGATCCTGATATGGCAGTGCCACATTCAATACCGCATCCGGCGCATAGTCTTTGATAAGTGCGGTCAGCTCTTCCACATGATCCGCATCCACCTGTGCCGTCGTAATCTTTGTCTTTGTCGTTTTCTCCAGCTTTTCTTTTAATGCTTCGCACTTTGACACAGTCCGGCTCGCAATCATGATTTCTGAAAAAACTTCGCTGTTTTGACAGCATTTATGAATAGCCACAGACGCAACTCCCCCGCAGCCAATGATCATTAATTTTCCCATTAACGATTTTCCTCCTCTTCTAAAAGCTCCTCTACATATTTTGGAAGCATGAACGCTCCCATATGCAGATTGGTGGTATAATACCATGTTTTTATTTTTCTTTGATTCCAGCGATCCGGATCAAAATCAGTCAGTGGATGATATTTTTTGGAGGCAAAACCGAACATCCAGTACCCTGCCGGACAAGTAGGGATGCTTGCCTGATATACGCGGCTGATGGGAAAACACTGATACACCTTTCGATGCATCGCACGAAACGCCGCCTCATCCTCATCATAAAACGGACTTCCATGCTGATAGACCATGACGCCGTCTTCTTTCAGAGCCCGGAAACAGCTCCCATAAAACTCTTTGGTAAACAAGCCCTCCGTATGTCCGAACGGATCAGTCGAGTCATTGATGATCAAATCATATTCCGCCTGACAGCCTCTTAAAAAACGCAGCCCATCTACATTCGAAATCCGAACCCGGTTATCATCAAAGCCTTTTGCTGTCTCCGGAAAAAATTTCCGGCTCACATCAATAAAGAGCTGATCTGGCTCCACAACATCGATGGTTTGGATTTCCGGATAGTCGATGCAGGCTCTTGCTACGCCTCCGTCACCACCACCTATGATCAGCACCTTTTTCACCTCAGGATGGACTGCCATCGGCACATGCACGATCATTTCATTATAAATAAACTCATCCGCTTCCGAAAAAATGATCTCCCCGTCCAAAACGATCATTTTTCCAAATTCCTGTGACTCAAAGACATCAATCCGCTGATATTCGCTCTGTGCGCTAAAAAGCTGTTTGTCCACCCGGACACTCGTTTTTACATTTTCCGTATCCATCTGGGAAAACCAGATATCCATCCTGCTGTTCTCTTCCATTCTTTCTTCCTTATCCCGTTCTAAATCCTGTTATAGGAAACGAATAAATCGTTTCCTATCCTATGTTTATACTCATGAACGAAACGGCCTGCCGTTTTGTTCTTTTATTACATGAATCCGTTCCACCTTGGAATCCATTGTTCCCTGCAGGGAACATCCCTTTTCTTTTGCATACTGGATATATTCCGTGATTTCCTCCGTGATGCGCTCGCCCGGGGTCAGAATCGGGATGCCCGGCGGATAGCACATCACCAGCTCTCCGCAGATCCTCCCGGCAGTTTTCGAAAGCTCTACCGGCTCCTTTTTTTGGTAAAACGCCTTTTTCGGTGTAAGAACCGTTTCCGGCTGGATGAATTTACCACAATACATGGTCTGGGATTCCTTTTTGTACAACCGTTTGATATCCTCCAGTGCACCTACTAGTCTCTCAATATCCTGTATCCTGTCTCCAATGGAAATATATGCCAGGATATTTCCAATATCTCCAAACTCGATCTGGATATCATACTCATCCCGCAGTAAATCATAGACCTCGATTCCGGTCAAGCCGATTCCCTGGGTATAGACCGACAGCTTTGTCACGTCATAATCAAATACACTGTTTCCATCGATCAAATCCTTTCCATAGGCATAGTATCCACCAATTTCATTGATTTCACTCCTGGCATACTCTGCCATTTGACGCACTTTCGCAAAAGATTCCCTTCCGCGCAGCGCCAGATTTCTTCTTGAAATATCAAGACTGGAAAGCAACAGATAGGAGGCACTCGTCGTCTGGGTCAGATTGATAATCTGACGGACATATTCCGCATCCATATTTGGTCCACAGAGCAGGATCGAGCTCTGGGTCAGGCTGCCTCCTGATTTATGCATAGAAACCGCTGCCATGTCTGCTCCTGCTGCCATCCCGGAAACCGGAAGGTGCTCTCCAAAATACAGATGGGTCCCATGCGCCTCATCAGAAAGAACCTTCATGCCTCTTTCATGTGCCAGCTTCACGATCTCTTTTATATTGGAACAGATTCCATAATAGGTGGGATTATTGACAAAAACAGCAGCCGCATCCGGATGCTCTTCCATAGCGGCCTGTATTTTTTCGATTTCTGTTCCCAGTGCGATGCCAAGCTTTTCGTCCACCTTCGTCTCAACGTAGACCGGTATGGCGCCGCATAGGACCAGCACATTGATCACGCTTTTATGGACATTTCGAGGAAGAATGATTTTATCTCCCTCTTTGCAGACAGAAAGGATCATGGTCTGAACAGAGCTGGTCGTCCCATTGACCATTAAAAAAGCGTGGGCTGCGCCAAAGGCGTCAGCTGTCAATTCTTCTGCTTCCCGAATAACAGAAACCGGATGCCCCAGATTGTCCAGCGGCTTCATGGAATTGACATCCAGTCCAAGACATTTTTCTCCCAGAAACTCTACCAGTTCCGGGTTTCCCCGGCCTCTTTTATGCCCCGGGACATCAAAAGGTACGACCCTTTTTTTCCGAAAACGCTCCAGTGCCTCGTAGACTGGAGCTTTTGTTTGCTTGTTTTTGTCCATTTTTTCCCTCTGCTTTTTCTATTTATGCTATTTTTACAGCTTTGCAAATTATACTATAGGTTTCTGTTTATTGTCAATTTGATTTCCATTTTTTAGTCTTTTTTTATCTACTTTTCCACTCTCTGTTGTTGGAAGGAGCGGCAGCGTTATGATTTTTCTGGGAAGCTCATAATCGGCCAGGGTCTTTTTTAGCCGCTCTATCATCTCTTCTGTTTTTATTGGCCGGATT
>CADBUD010000239.1 GCA_902797785.1 uncultured Lachnospiraceae bacterium | reverse complement strand
GTCTTCCCAAAACGCCTTGGGCGTGTGAAAAGTGTCACTTTTCCGCCTTTTTCTATGATGTCTTGAATCAGCATCGTTTTATCGATATAGTACATATCCTGATCGATAAATTCTTTATAGTTCTCATATCCTATTCCGATCTTCTTCACTTTGCATCCCTCCATATTATATCCCTACCTCCACTCCTTTTCCGCCGCACTATAATATCCGAACAGCTTAGGCTTAGACAGGGAATTGATTGAAATCTGGCGTTGATCGACCTGCTCATCCGCACCAAAGACAAAAAGACTTTCGATATTGTCCTGATTCAGATATCTGGTCGGAATCTCTTTAGGAATCCGGATCTTGTCATCCAAAGCTTCCTTCGACGCCAATTGAAATCCCCAATCCCCGAAGGAAGGCACCCAGACATGATAGGGAAGGACATAAAACTCCTCACTTTCCAGGGTCTTATTGATACACCAGAATGCCTTTGACGCATAATAGGGACTGGTGGATTGTACCACCATAACGCCTCCCTCGCGGAGGGAATTTCCGCACATGCGGTAAAAAATATTCGTATAAAGCTTATTTAAGGTCTCGTTGTTCGGATCGGGCAGGTCAACGATGATGACATCATACGGCATGGTATTTTCTTCCAGATATTTGTACGCATCCTGCACGACGATATGAAGTCTCTCACTGTCTAAGGCGCCCTGATTGATTGATTTAATCTCTTTATTTGTGCGGCAAAGGTCGATGATTTCCCGGTCAAGATCGACCAGGGTGATCTCCGTTTTTTCGTACTTTAAAAGCTCCCGCACGGCCAGTCCATCCCCACCGCCCAAGATCAGGACTGTATCATGCTTTTTTGCTGCATTCATCGGGATATGGACTAACGCCTCATGGTATCTGTATTCATCGATGGAGGAAAACTGCACATTTCCATCAATGAAGAGCCGCAGATCATCGCGGTGCTTTGTCATTACAATATGCTGATACGGAGTCTGTGTCGAAAAAATCACACGATCCCGATATAGTCCGTTCTCTACAAAAAGAGAAATGTTTTCAGAAAAAATACTGCCCATTGCCATAATAAGAACAATTATTACTGAAAAAGCAAGGAACAGCTTTTGATAACGGATCCGCTTAAAATATTTAATCAGAATAAGAATCGCGGCAACGGAATTCATCATCCCGGTAAGGAACGCCGTCGCAAAATATCCCAGATGCGGCAAAAGCAGCATCGGAAAGGCAATGGAACCAATCAATCCGCCGATGTAGTCAAAGCTGAAAAGGGAAGAAACGGTAATCCGCAGACTTCCTGAGTCTTTTTCAATAATTCTTGTCAAAACGGGAATTTCGATTCCGACAAAGGTTCCGATCATGATGATCTCCGCGAACATAACGACCTGATAGGAAATAAGGTAAAGGTTCGCAAAGAAAAGAACCAGGGAGCTGACGCCTCCCATCAGGCCGATGCTCAGTTCCACAAAAATGAACCAGTCGAACAGATGGTTCTTTAAAAATTTCGAAAGGTAGGAGCCGACTCCCATGGCAAACATATAAAGACCGATGGTCAGGGAATACTGCAGCACGCTGTCCCCTACAAGATAGGAGCTGACAGAGCTGATGATCAATTCGTAGCACATGGAGCATCCTGAGATGATCAGGGTCGTGAGCATAAGAAGTTTGTAGTTTTTCATCAATAAATGACCCCACTGATGACCAGGGCAAGCCCGATAAAGATGCCGAACACCATGATTCCCGCTGCTGTATTCCCTTTGCCTATTTCGTCATTTAAGTCATATTTTTTGTTGAATGCATTCACGATGACATAGCCCAGAATAAAAAATGCGATACCTATGGCGAAATAAACGGCACTGTCTACGACCCCCGAAATCAGGCCTTTTTCAATCTCCTCCGCTGCCGGAGACATGACCGCTCCGCGCAAGATCAGTCCGATTCCGATAAAAGAGCCGGCACTCAGCCATCCTACCGCTGTGTTTCCGCGCTTGATCTCTGTTGGAAAATGGCAGGGTACGATCAGGTCGATCAGAAAGTTTCCAAGAAGCATAAGAAATGTTCCCAAAACAGAATAAACTGCAATTACTAAAATATCATTTAAAATAGCTGTCATATTTTATCTCCTTTACAAACCATATTTCTTCATTATTTTCCGCTGCCGGTTCCTCCGCCTTGTGAACTTCTCCTCGCGGCACTTGCCTGTCTTACACTCGAAGAATACGAATTGTAAGTTCCGTCATCCGAACTGACGGTAGAATCTGAATAGTTCGAATATTCCGAGCTTGATTTACTGTAGGAAGAAGAATCTGACGGATACCCAAAGCTGTAATAGTACCTTCGATAATATCTCCGGGATGTCCTGCGGGAATGATACGGCTCCTGTCTTCCGCTAAAGGCATATTTTCTCGAAGAGATCTGGACTAAGGTATCCCCTTCTTCTGACGTATAAATAAAACAATATTCGTATTTTGTCAGCAGTCCGATACTGTCATCCCCGGATTCTGTATTCTGTGTCACATCGACCGTATTACCGTCCACGGCATTGATGATGTCCCTTGCCGTGACATCCACAGTATAGGGAACACGATAGACATCGGCCTTTTCTTTTTCATCTGTGAGCGAGGTCGTATACTCATAGGTGGAGCTTTTTGAAAGGTACTTCCGGATTGCTGTCTTAGATCCAAATGAATCAAAGATTCCGGCAATCCCACCTAAAATCGTGGAGCCAAAGACGGAAAAAATCATGCAGGCCGCAATAATGACGGACAGCATACCGGCAGAGGATCTGCCGCTCTTTTTTGGAAGCTCACTATGTCCTAAAAAGAGAATCTGCTCTGGTTCGATATAATGTCCATACGAAATCTCCATCCCATCTGACCACGTTTCATATGACATGATATACTCTTGTGTACTGTCCTCATATTCTATAAATTCTGCCCGCTCTCCGGGATCGACATCGACATTCCCCCACGCTCCGACGACTACCTCTGTGCCGGTATCGACCTGGTGATAGGGACCCACATTCTTATTTCCGCCTTCTCCCGTTGTACTGATGGAATACTCCGAAAACTCATCATCACAGCTGAGCCAGAATACTCCTCCCTGGTTGATCTGGATCATTTGATATTCCATCCATTCTTTTTGATCCGCGGTATTTTTATACCGGATCTTTCCCGTGATGGCGTATTCCTTATCTTCTACGCGGAGCTTGTCTCCTACAGAAAATTCATTCAATGTTTCTTCCTCCTTTCTGATTCCGGCGCAAAAACACCAGGTTTCCTTCTACGCCCCGATCCTTCGATTCAAGATCTGCAGCTTCGTCTCTTCTGCTTCAAAAAACCGTGCCATTTTTTCCGCGATTTCCCGTGGTATCGTCTCATCGCAGGAAAAAATATCTACTGCGGCATACTGATATTCCGGCCATGTGTGAACCGAAAAATGAGAGGTGGAAATCACTGCCATGTAGGTGATTCCGACCGGTTCAAATTTATGATAACATTCTTTTATGATTTCTGCATGTATTTCATCACACATTTGGTGGGCGATGCTGCGTATGTTTTCCATATTATCAAGGATCGAACTGTTGCAGCCATAAAAATCTGCAAGCATTTGCTGTGCCATAACTTGATGCTCCTCCATAAAAAATCCGTCCTAGGTTCCCATAACGAACTCATCATATAATTCAAAAAAATCCTTTGTTTCTATCCCATTGACCTGCTCCTGCTTTACAGCTTCCCAGGCTGCGTCGTTGAATACGGATGGCGCCTCGTCCATGAATTTCCGGTATAGATTCCAAAAGGCTTCCTCCTGACGTTTTTCTATGATCGTCTTTTTATTCTCATCCGTCAGCTCCTTATCATAGCTGTCAATGCATTTTATGATGTAATATCCCTTTTCTGTTTTGATCACATCGCTGATGGAATCATTTTCCATATCAAATACGGCGTCCTCTACTTCCTTTGGCATCGTATTTCTGGAAAATGTCACATCTGTCGGAGTGTCTGAATCATTGAAGCTTTCTGCCAGTACCGTGAAATCCGCCCCATCCCTTGCCTTTCTCCATGCTTCCTTCGCCTGCTCAAAGGCTTCTTTTTTTTCGTCCTCTGTCATCTCTGTTTCTGTCCCGTCTGTCATTTTCACGGTCTTGATCAGAATCTGCTGGATGACAGCGACTCTTGCTTCATCATCACTGACCTCCGTATCCGCATCCGAGGTCATCTGATAATAGAGCTTGTTCGCAAGAGCATATTCCTCATATAAGGTCTCAATTTCTTCTTCGGTCACAGAAAGAAAGTTCTTTGCCTCTCCTGATAAGGACTCATAATAGGCATGTGCTGCGGCTTGTGTCCCTAACAGTTCTTTTTCCTCAAGGGAAACACTCTCATACTGCGCGATCCGGACCATTGCCTTCATCTGGGCTAAATTGTTCAATACGTTTTCCCTAAGTTCATCTTCGAAATTGGTCGCGCCGGTATTTTTTTCCAGAATGCTTTCTCCGAACTCATCCTTGTACTGATTTCTCGTATTCAAAAAAAAGACCATATATTCCTTTTTTGTCGCGACCGCACCATCAATATCGAACAGCTGATCCGGCTCTAAGCTCATGACAGGTTCTCCAAAGATCATCGATCCATCGCTGGCTAAACGCGCTTCCCTCTCCTCGGTTCCCGTCCCTTCCGCGCTTTCCTTGGCACTTTCTTTTGTCTCTTCTCCTGACAGGTTTTTTTGCGCCTGACATCCCCCAAGACACAGGATGAAAATCAGACAGAATGCTCCTCCCATTCTCCACCCGGATTTCTTTTTTTTCCCTTTTTCCATCTTCTCACCACCATCATGATTGCTTTCGAAAACCATTGTCGGTTTTCGCTAACAGTATAAAATGAAATGCGTCTACTCTGACTTTCCTAGGATGCTCCTGGCCACACTCAATCCATTAGCAGAAGCCTGCTGAAGTCCTCTTGTCACGGAGGCGCCGTCTCCAATGGCGCGGAGTCCTTTCCGGTTCGTTTCAAAGTCTTCATTGACAACAACTTTATTGGAATAGAATTTTACCTCTACCCCATATAAAAGAGTCTCATTGCTCGCGATTCCCGGCGTCACCTTATCGAGTGCCAAGATCATTTCCTTAATATCTACCATGATCCGATGCGGAAAGACCAAGGATAAATCTCCCGGAACAGCATCCTTTAAAGTCGGGATCAGACTGTTTCTTTTCAGCCTCTCTTCATTGGTTCGCCGTCCTCTTTGAAAATCTCCAAAAGTCTGTACCAGAATTTTTCCGTCACAGAGCATATTGCTCAGCTGCGCGATCTGTTTTCCGTATTCGATCGGCGTCTTGAACGGCTCCGTAAAATTTTTAGAAACCAGGATGGCAAAATTCGTATTCTTAGTTTTGAATTCTCTGGATTTGTAGGCGTGCCCATTTACCACGGCAAGGCCATTTTCATAATACTCCGTTGCCACCTCGCCGGATGGATTGGTGCAGAATGTCCGCACCTTGTCATCAAAGGTCGGCGTCCGATAGATCAGCTTCGCTTCGTATAAGTTTTGATTTAAGAAATCCATGATCTCATCACGGACCTCTACCCGTACGCCGATGTCTACTGTTCCCACCTTCGTCTCAATCTCATGCTTCTGACAGATGCCGGAAAACCACTCTGCTCCTTCTCTGCCGATTGCTGATACGATTTCTTTGGCATAAAATGTCTCATTTTGTTCTGTCCTGACGCCGATGATCGCTTTTTCTCCTGTCTCGTCCTGTTCCTCGATCAGGTCGGTCACCATGGTGTCAAATAACATATGGACTCCGCTTTTTTGTAAATGCTCCTGAAGCCTGGTATAGATTTTGTATCCCTCTTCTGTTCCCAAATGACGGATCGGACATTCCACGAGCTTTAAATTGGCGTTGATCGCTTTCCTGCGGATTTCACGGATTTCTTCCTCTTTGTTGATTCCATAGATTTCCCGATCCGCTCCTAAGGATAAATAGATTTCATCCGATTCGTGAATCAGCCGCTCTGCCCTGTCATATCCTAAGATCTCCGGAAGATTTCCCCCGACATCCGGAGAAAGAGAGAGCTTCCCATCGGAAAATGCCCCGGCTCCCGCAAAACCGGTCGTAATGGAACAGGGCTTGCAGCCCATACAGACCTTGGTCTTTCTCTTCGGACAGTTCCGTTGCTCGATCCGCCGTCCTTTCTCAATCATCAGAATCTGTATGTCCTTTTTTTGCCGGATCAGCTCATAAGCACAAAAGCTTCCTGACGGTCCGGTGCCAATGATGATGACATCATAATTTTTCTTCATTGCTTCCTCCCATAAAAAATCCCATATCCTTCAACTGATCATAGACCTTCGACAGGGGCAGCCCGACCACATTGGTATAGTCCCCGTCGATTTTTCTGATATATTTGGCAAAGCTTCCCTGGATTCCATAGGCCCCGGCTTTGTCGTCTGCCTCTCCGGTCTTTAGATATTCGTCAATTTCCTGCCGGCTCAGCTCCTTGACAAAAACATCGGTACGGTCAAAAAATGTCCTTTGATCTAGAATGTCTTCCTCTTCACAACGTAGGATGCTCACTCCGGTATAGACCTGATGAACTGCATTTTTTAAGGATGCGATCATTTCTCCGGCTTCTCTTACATCTGAAGGTTTCCCATAGATTCTTCCATCCTTTGCCACAATCGTGTCTGCTGCCAAAATATAATTCTCTGTTTTATACTGTTTTTTTCGCTGTTTGCGATAGACTGCCTCTGCTTTTTGCCTGGACAGCTCCATCACGATTTCTTCCGGTTCGGTTTTGGTAATCGTTTCCTCACATCCACTGGTGACGACAATATGTTCCAATCCGATCTGCAGCAAAAGCTCTCTGCGCCTCGGGGAAGCAGAGGCTAAAATCAGTTCTTTTTTCTTTTCCTTCATTTTTCTTCCTTTCCTTCGACCGGCAAAGACTGGTCTGCTGAAACAACACGGGAGAGGGCAAAGGAATAAAATAACTGCTCCTTCACCGGCAGCCCGGTCAGCATGCTAAGTGCCTTCGCGTAATAATACAGCTGGGCCTGATAGCGATGAATCAGTTCCTCTTCTCTTCGAATCCGATCGGTCTTATAGTCCAGTAACACAATTCCATCCTCCTCGATCCAAAAGGCATCGACCACTCCCTGGATCAACACCGGTTCTGTTCCGGAAAATGGCTCACTCTTTAGCTCCTCTGCCGGAAGCGAATAAACAAATGGCTGCTCCCGATAGAGCTTATTCTTCCGGTCGGCCTCCCGCATTCTCCCGGC
>CADBUD010000238.1 GCA_902797785.1 uncultured Lachnospiraceae bacterium | reverse complement strand
GAAAGCGACATTTTCCTTACAAAATCCGTGCGCATCATTTTTATACCGTTAACGAAAACCGGCAACGGTTTTCGTTAACGAGTATAATAAGCATCGGTCGTATGATCGGTGCTTTTTTGTTGTTGATCACACCACTCCCAAAATGAGGATTCCAGATGCAAATGCATCAACCCTTTGCTTCGGATTTTCTGTGACTTTCGCTGCGCTTCACTCAAAAAAACACCTTGCGGGAGAATAAGGGTGAACTGTTACCAGTGTAATACATTTTGTGATAAAATCATAAAAAAACAGTGGAAAATCTGTGAAAAGTGTAGTATAGTGAAAGAGATAGAATTAACTTGTCATGGTAAAATGACAAAAGGAAAAATAAGGAGGAAGAAACATGAAATCATGGAAAAGCTTGGTAAAAGGCGCACTTGCGACCGTTCTTTCTGCGGCGATGCTTGCCTCTGCTGCACCGGTTTCCTATCTGGGACTTAATGCAAAGGCGGATTCTGCTTCTCTGCAGACGGCGGTGACGAACAATCTGGTGGTTGAGCAGTCTGCGATTCATCAGCAGCTGACAACGATCACAGGACAGGATATTGCGCTCCCGACAAGCATTGATGGAGCAGAGGGAGCAACGGTTACCTACAGTGTCCCGGATAATCCATACGTGATTCTGGACGGGACAAATTTAAAGGTGGTAAAACAGCCATATGCTTCTGAGGAGAACTATACGTTCAACCTTACAGCGACCGTAACAGACAAAGAGGGAAATACGGCAACAAAGGATTTCCCGATGATCATACGTGCTGGTCTTTCAGATAATGATATGGCAGGATATCTGTATGTCTGCTTTGCCGATCCGGCCAGTGGCGGAGATGTTCAGCAGATTCACTTTTTCTTAAGTGAGGATGGGCTGAATTGGACAGCCGTCAATGGTTGCCTTCCGGCTTATATGGTAGGTACAGATTATCCGACAGACGATTATTCTTTCACAAAGGATTGGAATTTAGCTGATATTACAGAAGAGCGGAAATATGATTCCACGCCAAAGTCTAAAAAGAACGGCGCATTTTATGATGAGAGTGATATTGAAAGCACGACATCAGGAGATGCATCGGTTCTGTTCCCGTTTGAGGGAAGAGATCATGGATTGAGAGATCCATATCTGATTCGTGGATCCTTGGCAGATGGCAGTGATAAAAACACGATTCGTATTCTTGCAACAGACTTAAATATTTACTGCAGACAGTATGGTTCCAATGGAGAGAACTGGGGACGCATGACCAGCAGTGTAGAAAGCGGTGACAACTATGCAGCCTCCTCAGGAAGCGGCGGAAGTAAGCAGCTTTTTGTTTACGAAACGACAGACCTGGTTCACTGGGAAAGAAGAACCGTAGACGTTGGTTCTGAAATTGGCGGCGGATGTGCATGGGCACCGGAGGCGATTTATAATCCGGTCAAGGACAATTATCTGGTATATTGGTCCTGCCGTATTCAGGGTGACGGATGGGCAAGGAACCGTTTGTACTGTAATGAGACCAAGGATTTCAAGACTTTCGGACCGACCAAGCTCTACGAAGAAGAGCCATTTTTTGAAAGCTATAAAGAGAAATATCCGAACTATCCGGTAGGAACAAATGATGGTTCGAGTGATGGTTTCGGCAATATCGATACTTCCCAGCTTTGGGTAGCAGAAGGGAATAATCCATATGCAACTTTATATCGGGTTGTAAAGGATGAAACAAATAACCACATTGAGCTTATGAGTGCCAAATCTGTATTGGATCCGTCCAAGGACTATGATGCTACAAACCCGATTCGAAAAAAAGATGGTGTTGCTGCATCAGATGGAACAAGTACGGACAATGCAAGAGTAGTATGGGAGTATTATATTGATGAATCCGTAGGAAATCATTTCACAAAGATCGACCAGGAAAACATGGAAAAATACAATGGAGCATACGAAGGCGCTACCATGTTCAAGTTCATCGACAGAGATGAATGGTGTATCATGATCGACTACTATGGAAGCAGCAAGGTTCGTTATGAGCCATATACCACGACAGACCTCTCAGCAGCAAACAGTGTAAATAAGGCAGCAAGCGGAACCTATGGAAGAACCGGCGGAGACGTAGGATGCCACGGCGGTATGATTCCAATCACAGTAGCAGAGTACAATAAGATCATTGATACCTATAATAATCCGGATCGTTATGCAGAAATCACCGGATTTTCCGCAGATACTATCCGTACCTCCAAAAACCAGTCAGGATATGTATATCATGACATCGAATATATTTCAGTAGATAAGAGCGAATTAAATGATGTCGTTGCTGCACTTTCAGAGGCAGTAAAGGATTCCAAGACATATTCTGCAGCTCAGATCGCAGAGATGAACAAGCTGATTTCTAGCGGAAAGAGCTTAGCCTCCAATTCCACAGCTTCTTCTGCAGAAATCGATCAGCTGATTGCTCAGGCAAGTGACATTCTTTATGCCGTAAGCTTAAGTACGAACAGTGTCAGCGTAAAGGTCGGTGCAACAGCAACCGTTACTTCTGCGACATCTGATCTGGTATGGAATAGTGCAGATCCTTCTATCGCAACGGTAGCAAACGGTGTGATCAAAGGAGTAAAAGAAGGAAAAACAACGATTACCGCAACAAATTCCAAGGGAGTTTCTGCATCCGTAGCAGTTACCGTTACCAGCGCAGTGACCCCGTCCCTCAAGCTGTCCGCTTCCTCTGTTACTTTGACGGTAGGAGCTTCCAAGAAGATCACAGCAACCGTAGTTCCGGCAACAGATAAGGTGACATGGAAATCCAGCAAGGATTCCGTTGCGACAGTAAAAGATGGAAAGATTACAGCAAAGAAGGCTGGAAGCGCAAAGATTACAGCGACATCCTCTTCTGGAAAGTCTCAGACCATCACAGTCACGGTAAAAGAAAAAGATTCCCTGAGCATCAAAGCCAGCAAAACAACGGTCAAGGTAAAGAAAAAAATCACTTTGACAGCAACAGCAAAGGGAAGCTTAAAAGCAGCGAATACAAAATGGTCTCTGAAAAAAGGAGCAAAGCTTGCCAAACTTTCCAAGGCAAAGGGAAAATCCGTAAAATTAACCGCCAAGAAAAAAGGAACGGTCGTAGTAAAGGCAGTTTGTGGAAAGCTTTCTAAAACAGTAACGATCAAGATTAAAAAATAAATGCTGCTATTCACAGTTTCGTTGTTTATAGCAATAAATACATGAAAAAACACTGTTGTTTTTACAAAAAGTCCCTGTTGTCATAGACAGGGACTTTTTCTTTGTATATCGCAGTCCCTATAATCTTAATTTATATAGTTACTATTCACAGCAGGAAAATTTGCTAAATAAAAGAGTTTCTTACGTGCAAGCACGACGAATCTCTTTCATTTAGCAAATCGACTG
>CADBUD010000237.1 GCA_902797785.1 uncultured Lachnospiraceae bacterium | reverse complement strand
GTGGACAAGCTCGCTTGTCCATCCGGATTTTCGTGCAAAGTGCACATGCGATTTCATCGCATGGCACTTTTGACCCCAACATCATTTTAATTTATTATATCATACTTCGCTTCGAAATAAAAGCATTTTTTTTTGAAAGGATAAAAACTTTTTTCTTTACAACCCTCTTTATATATTGTAAAATGATAATGTTGGGCTATTATTCAAAACAAGAAACACCGGCGTCCGGTTCTGTCCATGAATCCAGAGGCTGCCGGTGATGAAATGGATAAGGAGGAATTATCATGGTAAAAGCAGTAGTAGGCGCAAATTGGGGCGATGAAGGAAAGGGAAAAATCACGGATATGCTGGGGAAAGAGGCTGACATCATTGTCCGTTTTCAAGGAGGAGCCAATGCCGGACATACCATTATCAATAATTATGGCAAATTTGCATTACATACTCTTCCGTCCGGGGTGTTTTACGACCATACCACCAGTATCATCGGAAATGGCGTCGCTCTCAACATTCCTACCCTGATGCATGAGATTGAGGAAATTGTCAAGCAAGGCGTTCCTATGCCAAAGATCAAGGTCTCTGATCGTGCCCAGATGGTCATGAGCTATCATATCTTGTTTGACAAATATGAGGAAGAGCGCCTTGGCGGAAAAGCTTTTGGCTCGACCAAATCAGGAATTGCGCCGTTCTATTCGGATAAATATGCAAAAATCGGTTTTCAGGTCAGTGAGCTGTTCGATACCGAAGAAAACTTAAAGAAAAAAGCAGAGCGGATCTGTGATACAAAAAATGTTCTTTTGGAGCATCTTTACCACAAGCCTTTGCTGGATCCTCAAAAAATCTACGAAGAGCTCTTAGGATACAAAGAAATGATTGCACCTTATGTCTGCGATACTTCTGCTTTCCTCTATGACGCAATCAAAGAAGGCAAACAAATTCTGTTGGAAGGTCAGCTCGGCTCTTTAAAGGATCCGGATCATGGCATTTATCCCATGGTCACTTCTTCTTCTACCCTTGCCGCTTATGGTGCCATTGGAGCCGGAATTCCTCCCTATGAAATCAAGCAGATCATCACTGTATGCAAGGCCTATTCCAGTGCTGTCGGCGCTGGTGCTTTTGTCAGCGAAATCCTGGATACGGATGCTGCCGATGAACTTCGCAGACGTGGCGGAGACGGTGGGGAATATGGTGCCACGACCGGCCGGCCGCGCAGAATGGGCTGGTTCGACTGCGTAGCTTCCAAATACGGATGTCGGCTTCAGGGAACGACAGATGTTGCCTTTACAGTTCTTGATGTCCTTGGCTATCTGGATGAAATTCCTGTCTGCGTTGCCTATGACGTTGATGGGGAAATAACAAAGGATTTCCCGACCACCGTTAGGCTTGAACGCGCAAAACCGGTTCTTAAAACGCTTCCGGGATGGAAATCCGATATTTCCGGCATCAAAAATTATAATGATCTCCCGGAGAACTGCCGCAATTATATCGAATTTATCGAAAAAGAAATCGGTTTCCCGATCACCATGATTTCCAATGGTCCAAGCCGTGACGATATCATCTATCGCTAAGGAACTGTGCGAAAATAACCTGTACCTTATGCACTAAATTTTTCTTCAGAATGACAGTCAAAAATCATGCACATGGTGCGCTATGTATAGGAAACGAATTTATTCGTTTCCTATTGCGCCAAACGCGAGGCGCCGAAAGTGCCCTTCCTATCGCGTTTGTGTGCATTAATATGATATAGTAAACGCATTTATTTAATGAGTTTACTATAAGTGGTTTTTGACTGTTGCTATCGGAGAAAAAGGCAATCAGGCACTTTTGACCCCAACATCATTTCAGGGAGGAATCTATTTATTATGCTAGAATCTGTTGATCAAATCATAAAAACACAAGGTGTCAATGTTCATCCAGAAATCCAGACCATCATTTTTGATATCGGAAATGTCTTGGTGGATTTTCGCTGGAAAGAGTTTTTAAATGACTACTCTTATCCGCCGGAGATTCATGAGCGCCTTGCCAAGGCTATTTTTCAAAATTCACTCTGGTGGGAATTGGACCGGCATGCTCTTCCAAAACAGGAAATGTTCGACCGGTTCATTGGAAATGACCCGGAGCTTTCCGCAGAAATTACAGAATGCCTTCTTCATCTGGGAAACACCATCGAAGTCTTTCCTTATACGATTCCCTTGATCGAGCGTTTAAAAAGTGAAGGATTTAGGGTCTATTTTCTCTCCAATTATTCCAAGTATCTTTATGATTTGACAGAAGAAAAGCTGCATTCTTTTACGCATCTAATGGATGGCGGTATTTATTCTTACGAGACAGGACGTTCCAAACCGGATCCGAAGTTCTATCAGCTATTTTTAGATCGGTTCGCCCTTGAGCCAGCCAGTTGCCTGTTTTTGGATGATAAATCTGCAAATGTTGAAGCGGCAAAGAAGCTTTCGATTCATGCCATTGAATTTCATCTTCCAAGAGCCAACGCCTAATTTCTACAGGAACAGCAACAGTCCTCCCAAAATGATCCGATACCAGCCAAAAATCTGAAAATCATGATTTTTGATATAATTCATCAAAAAACGAATCACAAGGATAGAAACAAGATATGCCGACGCCATGCCTAAAAATAAATACCAGAGCTCTGGTTTGGTAAAGTGCCATCCAAATTTGACCAGTTTTAACGCACTTGCCCCGAACATTGTCGGAACTGCCAGAAAAAAAGTAAACTCCGCGCCGGCTGTTCTCGAAATCCCAAGAAATAAGGCGCCAAGAATCGTTACTCCGGATCGTGAGGTTCCCGGAATCATGGCGAGCGCCTGACACAGGCCGATGAAGCATGCCTGGGAATAGGTGATTTCTTCCAATAAGATGCCTTTCTCTTTCCCTTTCCTCTTTTTCTCCATCCATAAGAATAAGATGCCATAAAAAATCAGAGCTGCCGCAATCGACCCCCGGGTTCCAAAATATTCTTCTAAAACATCATCGAACAGGAACCCTAATATTGCTGTTGGAATACACGCAGTAAATACTTTCGTCCAAAGAATCAGGACTTCCTTTTTCCAGCATAATTTCTTTCTCGTGCTGGAGGATGGCTCCGCTTTCCCACTCTCCCACTGCCATGGCGTCATTTTTCGAAAAAACAAAACCATCACGGCCAGAATTGCTCCCAGCTGTATCACAACAAAGAACATTTCCTTGAACGCCTCACTCGTTTGCAGCCGGAGCAGGCGATCGAACAAAAGCAGGTGTGCTGTACTGCTGATGGGAAGCCATTCCGTCACCCCTTCTAGAACTCCCAAAAGAATTATCTTCCAAAACTCTGACATATGTTATCCTCTCCATCTTTTTTGTCTATGCACCAGGATGGCAGTGCACCAAATGCGACCGAAGGGAGCATGGCCTTTGGCAAGCGGATTTTGCTGCTACGAACTGCAAGGCTGTGAATGGTACAAAAAATGATACCGCCAGAAAAAACGACAACGGTTTTCGCTGACGATATCATCAAATCCCAGGAACAAATAAATTC
>CADBUD010000236.1 GCA_902797785.1 uncultured Lachnospiraceae bacterium | reverse complement strand
TTCATAGTTATTTGGACAAAACGCATTATTATTCCGGAATACGTCCTGTGATAAAGGTAGACCTCTCACTTTCAAGCCTGCTCATGAAAGGACTGGTATCTTATGCTGGTACGGTGTGTACAGATGGTAAAAAAGATGAAATTGAGGCGGAAGAAGAATCGGAGGATACGGGTGATGATTTGATTGATGCAGTGCGTACTTATTGTAATGCCGATTCCTATAAATCTATTAAAATGGTAAGAGATAGAATCTTATATGGTTCAGATATTCCAGAAGAGAAAAAAGCACTGGCATTAAAAGATTTTTATTCAAGTTATGGAATGACGGACATAAAAGATGGTGTGGAGTATCAAAACAAGCTATATCAAGCAGGGCTGGCATATTCAAGACTGGTCGATAATGATATGTATACTGCTGTAAGATTTACGGAGTGGTATGAAAGCGACCCTATACTAAGATCTTCAATCATATCGACCAATCTGTTGGTCAATGGAGAAGTTTTTTCATGGCTTGATTGGGAAACTTATTCGGAATCAGATTATCCTGGGATAAAAAAATATAAAGAACTCTTATTAAATTTTATGAATAATAATGATGAAAATATTGAGTTCACTTCTCATATGAGAAAGGCGACAAAACTGTTATCAGAGGCTGCAAAAATATATTCAAAAGTAGAAGCGGCAGTACATATGAAAAAGATTAAAGAAGCAACAGGGAAGGCAGAAATTGAAGATGCGTTAAAAATGTATTTTAATGCGGTGAAAAAAGAATATGTGGACAATACAAATAATAAAAATTCGACACATTTATGGAGTTATAAATTAGACAAAAAAGCATCAAAGGATCTTAAACTGAACAAAGCAATAACAGAGTCAGGAAATATTATTAAGCTGGCGTGTACGGGGATTGATGATATAGTGATAGCTCTGGAATTTGACAGTCGTTTGGAAACCTATGAAAAAAATAAGGAATTTCTAATGGATATTGCAAATGGAGGAGATCTTCTGCCATTTGAAATGAAAGCAGCTGCGGCACAGTTGATTAGAGAATACGAGAATGGATATGGAACCGTAATTGAGAAAGTTTTCAAGGATATTTTTCAATCGGTGTATGATCCATTAACGAATGAATTGGAATTTGATGATAATTTCCAACAGTATGTAAGTCAAAAAATCGCAGCGAGTATGGGAAGTCAGACAGCAGAATCTATATTAGAGGGGTGGTCTGCTTTAAATGAAGCTGAAACTACGTTGAAGTTTGGAAGTTGGTGCACAAGAGTCATCTTAAAATATACGCTGGATATTGCATCTATGGAAAAGAAAACGGCGGATGTGCTCGGATATGGATATTTGGGGAATTTTTATGCTATGAAGCTGGAAGCGGACAAGCAGGCATTTTTAAAAAATGAAACAGGATCAAATGCACTGAAATTCTATAAGGATTATCTTCTTCTATACAGGTTAAGACTTGAGGGAGAAAGATCATGGCTGGATATGTATCATTTGGATGGTGCGATTGCAAAATTGTATGATTTTGGATACTCCGAAAAAGAAGCGGCTGTTTTAGAATTAAACGAAGAATTGCAAACGAGATGTCAGTTTCAATTTTTTGAAGATGTAAATGTGCAGCCAGAGCTTTATAATCAGAAGACAATAATTAATTGTCCAGTAGATGTTGAAGTGTACGATGGTGATAATCGTATTGTTATATTAAAGGATGGTGAGGAGAGAGAAGAAATTAATGATTATGGAAAGTTTATCGTAAAATTTCTTCCGGCTTCAGAGGAATATGTAAAGATTTTATACTTTAATGAGAATAAGAATTATTCTATTAAAATCATAGGAAATTCAGAAGGAAAAGTGGATTTTTCCAACTATTCAAAACATGATTCAGAAGAATCTGTTGGTACCTATGTGAATGGTATTGATGTTCAAAAGGATAGTATTTTAGAAACTTCATTGGAAGGAACAGAGATTTCTGTTGATAGTGACGGGGATGGGGAAACAGACCTACAGTTGGAAAAAACTGAAATGGATGATATAGAAATACAGTTGAGTATTTCAGATATTTCCTTGAATGGAGATGCATCAATTATTTTTGAAGGGGAAACGGCTCAGCTTTTGGCAAAGATATCGCCATCTCAGGAATTATTGTCTAATGTGGAGTGGGAATCTTCAAATGTCGAGATAGCCTCTATTATAGAAACAGGATTGCTGACAGCTAAAACAGAGGGCACAGTGATTATTTCATGTCATTCTGTGGAAACGCCGGAGATCAGCGATAATGTAGAGATAACAGTAAAAAAGAAATGTGATGTTATGGGACATGAATGGAAAGAAGAGTCAGAAGTTGAAAAAGAAGCAAATTGTGTGGAAGAAGGAATAAAATCGATTTATTGCAGAAATTGTGGAGAAGTAAAGGAAACGGAAGCAATTCCTGCAATGGGACACCAATTTGAATGGATTACGGATAAGGAAGCTACGATAGATGAATCAGGTTTGAAGCACGAAGAATGTCAGGTGTGTGGATATAAAAGGAACGAGCAGACAGTCATTGGAATGTTGAAATCTTCAATTGTACAAACAGTATCTTTTCCTTCAAATGCAGGAACACTTACCGGTGGTGGAGAGTATGTCTCCGGCTCAGCAATCACAATATCAGCAAAGCCGGTAAAAGGCTACACCTTTGCTGGCTGGTATATGGGAACCATAGAAGAGGACGCGGCTCCATCCGAAGAAAATAAAGTATCCTCTTCCCCGACCTGTGAAATCGCTGTACTTGATACCGATACCGTCTACACGGCATATTTCAT
>CADBUD010000235.1 GCA_902797785.1 uncultured Lachnospiraceae bacterium | reverse complement strand
TTTATTTCACCTTAATCTTGCATTTAGCTGTCTTAGCTCCTGCCTTGGCTGTGATGACCGCGCTTCCTTTTTTTCTGGCAGTTACCTTGCCATTTTTTACAGAAACTATTTTTTTATGGGAAGAGCTCCACTTCACGGTGCTGGTGGCTCCGGCTGGTTTTAGCTTTGCCGTCAAGACAGCAGTCCGTCCTTTTTTGAGCGTCAGCTTCGATTTGTTCAATGTAATTTTTGTAGCATCCAGTTTCTTTACCGTGACCTTGCATTTTGCGGTAGCTCCGCTTTGCATCGTCAGGGTGATGACGGCAGTTCCGACCTTTTTCGCCGTTAGCTTGCCGGTATTTGTCACGCTGACGATGGCAGGTTTGGAAGAGGTATATTTTTTTATCTGATCAGAAGCAGGAGATTTGGACTGGATGGACAATTTGGCAGTGTTGAATCCCTTGATCGTAAGGGAAGACTGCTTTAAGGTGACAACAGGTGCCGGGGTCACATCCGGTTCCTTGGTTTCTGATGGCGTGGTTACGGTAAGCGGCGCGCTGATATCACTTGGATAGACGGAAAGCGCGCGGATCCTTGCGACGAACTGATAGGAGGTATCCGGGGATAATCCGTCGAACTGATTGCCTGACTGCCAATGCGCTCCATGATCTATGGAATATTCTGCATTTTCGATGGGAGTCAGGGTAATGCTGTTCGCAGAGGATGCGGCGACAGAAAGCACTGGCGTTTCAGCTTTGGAAATACCTTTCTTTCCCCAGATGCTGACACCGTCTTCCGTGATACCGGTGAAAACGATCGATTCTTTCCAGTTCTCATAATCCCATGCATACATGACAACACCAGATATTGTTCCGTTCTCATCCCCGAGGTCGATGGTCAGGCTGTTCTTGCCGGAAAAGCTCCATCTTCCGCATGGGGCTCCCTCTGTTTTGACAGTGGAGTCAGGAGAGGTCTGAACGGATAAGATGGTACCGTCCTGTTTTAAACGGTAGGTCGTGGAGGTCTCTACATGGAACGTCCCTACGGCATTGGAAAAATCCTCCGGATTATTGGTCCGGTGGAGTGTGATGAATTCCCAGTCCTGGGCATTGCCGGAACCATCGGTGAGGTCGGCCTTTACAACGGTCTCACTATCCTTGGCAGTTTCTCCGGCGTATTGCTCCGGAGAGACCATCGGCCAGCCGTCATCATTGAAAATGACCTTTCGGAGATTCATATAGGTGACGTTCGGTGTGGTGGTCGGGCGGGAATTATGGGTCAGATAGAAATTTCCATCCTCGCCCTGGAAGATGGCGTTATGTGCCGTTCCCTGCCATCCACCGTAACGGTCATGGTTAAAGCTATATCCGCCGACAACTTTGTTTCCATAATTTAAGATGCCATGGAGATCCTGACCGCCGACATATCCTTCGGATTTTCCATTTGGACTGGTCTCATCATAGATCAGAGGATTTCCGTTAGAATCAACGTAAGGACCGGTGATGTTTTCAGAGCGGCCCACACGGACATTGTAGGAATAAAAGAGAAAATCATAGGAGCTGAAGAGGTAATAATATCCGGTCTCCGCATTGTAGATCACGGTAGGTCCCTCTACCCCATAACCACCCAGATTGTTCTTTTGGGAATAACGTGCGGCAATCCTTGTTCCTTTGTCATCCGGATTTTTTAGGGCAGCAGGATTGGAGGTGTCCAGCTCAACACAGTTGATTCCATAGAACCAGGAGCCATAGATCATATAGAGCCTGCCGTTGGCATCCGTAAGGACCGAAGGATCGATGGCATTATATCCTTCAGAATCTGAAGCGCGGGAGGTAATCAGGATACCGCAGTCCTCCCATCCACTGTCCAGATAACGGCTCTTAGCAACAGCAATATTGGAATTTCTGCCGCCATAATTGGAGCAGCTGTAGTAGAGATAATAGTAGCCGCTCTTTTCTGTATCATCATAGACACATGGAGCCCAGATATTGCTGGAGGCACCGAGTGAGGTATAATTGAAACCGGTGATGTAGCTGTTCGACCGGTCATAATTCAACTGGGAAAAATCAGCCGGATAATTATTTTCCTCCCGGTTAAAGACTTGTCCGATGCAGGTCCAGTTGACCAAATCGTCAGAGATCCGGATCGGGATACCGGCGTCGATCCGGGCATCTCCAATATCGGTGGAGAAGCAGAAATAGTGACTTTTTCCATCCTTTCCTTTTCCGTAAATGATCTCGGCGTCATGGACATAACGGTTTCCGAGCTTACTAAGGTCTGTGGTATATGTGCCGTCATCGTTTCGCGTGACAGCATCGGAGCCTGGAAAATCCGGGCGCTCGCTCAGGGCGGTATTTACCCCGGGGAACGAGATGTTTTTCGAAGCTGCCATGGCAGACTGCGGGGCGGAGACGGCGGAAAAGGTCAAAGCACCGCAGCATAGAGCGCAGAGCAGCTTTTTGGATAATGATTTCATGTGTGTATTCTCCCTTCAAAAAAACAATGATGAACAACATCCGTGCGCATCAGTTTATGTAGTATAGATTATAACGGATATCGCAGGATAAAACAATGTTTTTTGGATAAAAATCAGAAATTAAAAATTCCCAGTGACATCAGGAAGAGAATCACTAAAAGGATCGGAGCGATATATTTGATCATCACAATATATAATGTTTTCCGCCCAAATTTTTCTCCGTTTTTGGTCGCCTCGGAAATGACAAATTCCGGCTTTAAGATCCATCCGATCAAAAGACAGGTGGCAATGGCAATGATCGGCATCAGGATATAGTTGCTGATATAGTCCAGGATATCCAGAATCTGAGCCGTGCTTCCGTTTGGAAGCGTAAATTCAAAGTAAAACAGATTGTATCCCAAACAAACGAGAATGCCAATGACAAGGGCACAGACGGCTTCGATGATTGTGGCGCTAGAGCGCTTTAAATGGAACTGGTCGATCAGGCTCGATACCACCGCCTCCAGGACAGACATTCCGCTGGTCACCGCGGCAAAAAGCACCATGGCAAAAAAGAAGGTGCCGACAATATTTCCGATGCTTCCCATGGAAGCGAAAATCTTTGGAAGGGAAACGAACATCAAAGATGGTCCGGCAGACATTCCTTCGATTCCGGTAAAGACATAAACGGCAGGGATGATCATGACACCGGCCAAAAAAGCGACGGCGGTATCAAAAAACTCGATCTGATTGATCGATTTGACCAGGCTGGCATCATCCGGAACGTAAGAACCATAGGCAATCATGATTCCCATCGCGATGCTCAGACTAAAGAACAGCTGTCCCAGGGCATCGGTGACGACAAAGAAAAATTTCTTCAGATCGACGCCTTCCAGACTGGGGATTAAATAGACCTTCATTCCCTCCAGACCGGTCACGGTCGTTCCATCCGCTCCGGTGTGCTTGATCGTCAGGGAAAAGATGGCAATTCCTACGACTAAGACCAAAAGAATCGGCATGATGATCCGGGAGGATTTTTCAATTCCGCCGCTGACACCCATATAGATAATGGCAGCGCAGGCAAAGAGGAAGATGACCATCATGATGATGGGTTCACTCTGATGCGTGATAAAGGTGGTGAAATAGTCATCTTTGGCTGCATCTGCTCCATGTCCTGTAAGAAAGGCCAGGAAATATTTTACGACCCAGCCGCCGATCACGCTGTAATATGGCATGATCAAAAAAGGAACCAGACAGGAGAAAATACCGATCCATTTCCATTTCTTTTTTAATTTGCCATAGGCGGTCAGCGGGCTTTGCTTTGTGTTTCGGCCGATGGCCACCTCCGTAGTCAACAGGGTGAAACCAAAGGTCAGTGCTAAAATAAAGTAGATCAGAAGGAACAGACCTCCCCCGTCCCGGGCGGCCAGGTAGGGAAAACGCCAGATATTCCCAAGTCCCACAGCGCTTCCGGCGGCTGCTAAAACGAATCCGAGCGAGCCTTTAAAAGAACCTCTGGAGGAATGCTCTGCGGTAGAGGATATTTTTTTGGTGGTATTAGAATTTTTCATTATGCTTCTCCTTTTTCTTGTTTTTCTTTGGATAATCGGTCGATCAGCTCAATGGCTTCTAAGATCATGCCGTCACAGTGAGGCTTTTTCTGACCGCCGGCCAGGACATTGGCGCGGAGCAGTTCAGCACAGTCCGTCATCCCATTGTGGTTTTCCTTGATCTGGCTTCGAAAGGCTTGGACCGACTTTGGATCCTGGATTCCCAGTCCTCCAAGGACCGCAAGACCGCTGGTAATGACACCGCAGGTTCCGCCGTATTTCATGCCGCCACCGAAATTGCACCCGATAGCAGAGGCTTGTTCGGTAGAAAGCCCCAGCTCCTTTGCATAGGTCATAAAGATGGTCTGTCCGCAGTTATTGGGGGTAAATTCGTCGCTTCGCAATTCTTTTGCGCGTTCGATGTGTTGGTTCATTTTGTTTCCTCCTCGATTTGTGATGTTTTTGTTAGAAAATAGCTTACTTTTCCTTTTTATATGATATCATGGATTTTGTCAAGGATTCTTTTTTGGTTCTTTTTTTGGGTTTCTTTTTTGGTTCTTTTTTGGGTTGTGTAACAAAAGCAGGATATGTTAGAATATACTCATGAATGAAATAGAAAAAGTATAAAATCTACCATTATGACGCAGCAGGTGCGTCATACAGAGGAAAGTTTGATTAGGAGGTCAGTATGTGGAGAACGCAAGGGTATGTACTGCAGCAGATTGGAGAATCAAAGTATCTGCTTCCCTATGGGCAGATGATCGCGGAGTGCCGTCACGGGATGCGGCTGAATGAAGCCGGTGTTTTTTTATGGGAGAAGCTGTCAGAGGTAAAGGATAAGGAAGAGCTGTTAGAGCAGTTCATGGCTTTTTGTGAAGCAGAGCCGGAAGAGAAAGAAATGGTCCGTCAGGATATGGAGGAATTTTTGACGCAGTTTTCGGCATGGGGGATGTATCGCGAGGAGCTATCAGCACATGAGAGGGAATCGGAGTCGGATTTCTTGATCGCCGGGCTTCGTCTAAAGATCAAAGGAGACCCGGAGCTGGTTCCAAAGGAGTTTTTGCCATTTCGGGCGCCTTCGCCATATCTGGAGGAAGAGACAGATCTGACCATGTTCCTTTCTGTGACTTCAGGGATTCTTCCCTTTACTTTTTATGGAAATCTGTTGATTGACTCAGCAGATCTTGCTGTATGTGAGCAGGAAGAGCATTATCATCTCCGTTATCCGAGACTGCGCCTGATTCGCTATGCCCTCGTATCCAAGGATGCGAAAACAGCGTGGGTCAACTGTCTTGATTCCAAAGAAATCGGGGAAGAGACCAGGGATCAGCTATTTCATGCGATTCGTCCGATCTTTCTTTATGCAGCTCAGAAGCAGGGCTTGTTTGCGATACATTCGGCATCCCTTCTTTATCAGGAAAAGGCGTGGGTGTTCTCTGCTCCATCCGGCACAGGAAAATCGACACATACCAATCTCTGGAAGAAGCAGTTTTCGACGCCTGTGATCAATGGGGACTTAAACCTTCTTTCCATAAGAGACGGAGTGGCGATGGTTCACGGACTGCCCTGGTGCGGCACCTCCCAAATTTCAGATACCGGAGACTATCCGCTTGGCGGAATCATTTTCTTAAAGCAGGCTCCTTTTGATGAGATTCGGTCTCTTTCCAGAGAAGAAAAAGTGCTTTCTGTGATGCAGAGATTTATCTCCCCGGTATGGACAAAGGAGCAGATGCTGTGCAATTTTCATTTTTCAGAGGAGCTCATCAGGTGTCCGATCTTGATCGAACGCCTTTTCTGCACCAAAGAGCCTTCCGCCGCAGTGGTCATGAAGAGAAGGGTGGATGAGAGAAGAGGTTGAGTATGTTAGAAACTTTGACACATATTAGGAAAAGAATCCGGGAAGGCGCATTAAAGAATGTGATTCTCCAGACGAAGTGGATCTATGGCTATGCCCGCAGGTATTGGCTGGCGATGATTTTTTATACGTTGATCGGCATGAGCGGCACTCTTCTGGCTCTGGGATCAAATCTGGTATCCAAGGATCTGGTGGATATTATTACCAATCAGCGGACCGGAGAGGTAGTAAAAACCTTTGGCTTTATGATCGCGCTGGGAATCGGAGGCGCTGTGGTCGGACAGATCTCTACCTATTTATCCAGCTGGATCAGTATGAAGGTCGATATGGAGATCAAGGCAGATATTTTTTCCAAAATGCTGATTACGGACTGGGAGTCCCTGACAGCCTATCATACCGGGGATCTGCTGACGCGGTGGAATACCGATGCCACGACAATTTCAAACGGCATTTTAAACTGGATTCCGAGTCTGATCATCAATCTGTTCAAGTTTATCAGCGCGTTTGCTATTGTGATTTATTACGACTGGACGTTTGCTGTGTTCTCTTTTATCGGAATCCCGGTCACATTGATTTTGTCAAAGACATTGGTGAACCGCATGGTCAATAATAACAAACGGAGCGCGGCCATGAGCGCAAAAATGTCCGGATTTCATCAGGAGGCATTTTCCAATATCCAGACGATCAAGGCCTTTGATCTGGTGCGGATCTATGTGGAGTATTTAAAACAGCTCCAGAAGGATTACATTACGATGCGGCTCGATTTCCAGAAGATGTCTATGGCGACCTCAATTCTGATGGCCGTGGTGGGACTGGCAGTTTCCTACAGTTCCTATGGATGGGGGATCTACCGGGTGTTTTCCGGAGTGATCAGCTATGGGACGATGACGATGTTTCTTTCCCTGTCCGGAACACTGACCGGAACACTGAATTCTTTGATTTCTTTGGTTCCCAATGCGATCGGCCTGACGACCTCTGCCAGCAGATTGATGGATATTTTAGAGATGCCGCGTGAGGATTACAGCCTGGATGGGCAGGTGGAGAAGTTTGGGAAAAATCATTCCCTGGAAGGGATTCACTTAGAAGTCGATGCCATTGATTATTCCTATCATACCGGGACGGAGGTCTTTTCAGGAGCCGCGCTGGAGGCACATCCGCATGAAATTATTGCGTTAGTCGGGCCGTCAGGAGAAGGGAAGACAACAATGCTCCGACTGATTCTAGCTCTTTTGTCACCGCAAAAGGGAGAGATTCGTTTGTTTTCCGGAGAAAAATCCGAACACAGCTATGAAGAGCTTCCGCTGACTCCGTCTTCTAGAAAGCTGTTCTCCTATGTACCGCAGGGAAATACGATGTTTTCCGGTACGATTGCTGAAAATATGCGCAATGTTAAGTCAGATGCAACAGACGAGGAAATTATCGAAGCACTAAAGCTCGGATGCGCATGGGATTTCGTGAAAAAGCTTCCGAAGGGAATCAACAGCGAGATCAAGGAACGCGGCGGCGGTTTTTCTGAAGGCCAGGCGCAAAGACTTTCCATAGCCCGGGCATTGCTCCGGCATGCGCCGATTCTGCTTTTGGATGAGGCGACTTCGGCGCTGGACGTTGCGACGGAACGCAGAGTGCTGAAAAATATCATGTCCGATGAATCTCCAAGGACTTGCATTGTGACGACGCACCGGCCTACGGTCTTGAAGCTGTGCAGCAGGGTCTATGTAATCCGGGAAAAGCATTGCGAGATATTAAATGAGGAAGAGATCCGGCAGTTGTTGGATGATTTTTGACGGTTGCTCTTGAAGAATAATTCAACGCATAATGTACAGGTTGTTACTATTCACAGCCACTATCCCGCAAGGTATTTTCATGCGTTTTTTGCATGAAAATCCGGGGCAGTGGGCGCGAAATATGAC
>CADBUD010000234.1 GCA_902797785.1 uncultured Lachnospiraceae bacterium | reverse complement strand
GCCCTCGACATAGTCTTTGATGGCAGAACCGGATACCGCAAGACTTGTATATTTTGGCTGTACGTTTACGGCAAGCTTTGCTTTCTTCGTGATTTTTTTATCCCGGAATCCGTAGTCATAGGTATAAGACAGGGTCACTTCGTTATCATTGAGACTCAATACGGATGGAGATACGATGATATCCTTTGTGTCGATCTTCTTTTCTGTACCATCTGCAAAGATAGCGGCAGCAGTTGCTGTGCCAAAATCAAAGGAATCTCCATCTACATAATCCGAAAGATATCCATTTACCTTAATTTCTTTGAATTCAGGTGATACCGTGACAGGAATTTTTACGCTCTTTGTCACAGCATCATCGCTGTTTCCATAAGTGTAGGAAACGGTCACCTCTTTGGTATCCAATGACATGGTTTCCGGAACTGCCTTCAGATCTTTTTGATCGACAGGAATCGTAGAATCGTCATTGAATTTTGCGGTGAACGCTGCAGTTCCAAAGTCAAAGGCTTCGCCTTCGATATACTCAGTTACAGCTTTGCCGGCAGCTTCCAGCTCAATATAAGTAATCTTTTGGATGACATCGACAGTTACATCCGTCAGACCTTCTTCTTTTGCATAAGAGGTCTTGGAAACATCGTAAGAAGCCTGATAAGTTCCGGCATGTTTGGCGTTGTAGTCCTTGATGGTCCAGTAGGATGCATCATTTGGAAGCTTTTCGGTATTGCCATTTTGGAATTTGGCAGTCAGCTCCAGTTTCGCTAACTGTTCCTTTACCTGTGCTTCTGTGGTGTCATAAGCTGCGTCAATGCTAGTTTTGTTTACAGTGATTTCTGAGATCGTAGTTGCTTTCTTGTGCTCTGTTTTTTGAATTTCTGCACTGCCAGCGTCATACTGGGATTTGATCTCATCTGCTCCGATGTCGATATTGTAGATTTTTACATTATCATAGACACCGTTGAATGTCTTATCCCACCAAACACTTCCCAGATAAATTTTTCCTTCCGGAAATTTCTGATAGAAATTTGGATGAGTTCCCTGCCAGATCTGTTCTCCATTATAATAGATCGTAGATACCTCACCATTCAGCGTCCATGTAAGCATAGACCACTGTCCTACATAAAGCGCATTTTTCCCCAGACTGTTCGTTCTATCAGAAGAGCTTCCAAGCTCGGTACGGATAGAGAAGGAATTGGTTCCCAGTTCGGCTCCGTCGGCTTTAAAATCATTTCCAAGATCGGAATACCAGCACATATAATTGGCGTTGCTTTCCGGTAAGATTGTTGACAATACCGGAGCATAGGAAACAGAAAGGTCATACGGCTTTACCCAGATAGAAATGGTGTAGGCCTCGGCATCTCCAATCTGTGCGTCTAACATAACGGCATTCGTCTTTTCACCTTTTAAGCGGATTCCATTTCCGGAAACACCCTCTTCGTATGCAGGCTCTCCGTCCGGAGTGACACTTCCGGTTGTCAGAGATTTGATCATTTGCGCAGAGCCATCCTTTGAAGCACTGTTTGACAGAGTATTATCAAAGGTATAGCTGCCTTTGATGGAATTTTCAAGGGTAGCCGTTGTTGAAATCTGGAAGCTTCCGGTTTTTTCCACGCCGCCATAGCTATAGGATACGGTAACAGTTTCATTTTGGGTTCCTACTGTTTTTGCATATGGGATTTTTTGGGTACTGAGAGTGTAGTCGTTTTCGTTTAATTTTTTCTGAGTCCCGTCTTTATAAATAGCGGTAACGGTTAACCCGCTCAGATCCAATGTCTCGCCATTGACATAATCTGTCTTGGCAGGAGCCTGTACCTTTACATCGGTCAGAGGATTGGCAGCTTCTACAGAGATTGGCTGCACTGCGGTATAGGTTTTTGAATTGATTTCCGCAGAGACCGTGATTTCTGTATCAGACGGTGTCAATGCTCCTTTCGGAGAAATCTGATAATTGGTAAGCTCCTCTTTCGGAATACTGCTGTTCGTATAAACGACCGATACCACCATTCCGGTCTGATCAAAGGTTTCTCCCTCTTTGTAGGCTGTTTTGGAAGGCGCAGTCGTAATTTCGATTCCTTTTACGGTTCGTTTTGCTTTTACGGTAACTTCCATAGAGACTGTTTTGTCCCCGGCTTTTGCGGTGATGGTCGTCGTTCCTGTTTTTTGTGGAGTAAGGAGACCATTTTGATCAACAGAAACGATAGCGCTGTCTGCAGATTCCCAGGTGATCGCTGTATTAGCCGGTGTGACTTCGGCATTTAGCTTGTGGGTCTCACCAAGATATAGGGTCACATTTTCTGCATCCAGTTTTAATGTGATTTCAGAAGCAGGCGTCGGTTCCGGATCGGGCGTTGGCTCCGGATCTGGCGTCGGGGTCGGTGTATTCGTAGATGCTTCTTTTACGATAATGGTACAGTTTGCTTTTTTATTTGAGCCATCCTGTGCTGCCACCTTGATCTTGGCCGTTCCGGCTTTTACTCCAGTGACCGTGCCTGATGCGGAGACCTTAGCGATAGATGAGTCAGATGAAGTATAGCTCAGCTTTTTATAGGTCGCGTTTTTTGGCTTGATCGTTGGAGAAATCGAAACAGTTTTTCCGACTTCAACGGTTTTTTTGGTCACTTTGATCTTGGTGACCGGCTTTCCTACCTTTATCTTTAGAGTGGCTTTTTTCTTGGTTCCTTTTGCCGTTATGGTGATTTTGGCATTTCCCTTTTTTTCGCTGTCAGGACGCCTTTTTTGCTCACGGTAACAACCGATGTTTTGCTTGATTTATACGTTAGTTTTTGTGAAGCCTTGGCAGGAAGAACCTTTGCTTTTAATTTATAGGTCTTTCCCTTTTTCAGAACCAGAAGAGAAGTCGTCGGCTTTTTGATTTTTACAGATTGTGCAGCTGGCTTTGCTTCGGCAGAAAAAGCCGGAACATGGATCGAAGTAACGACCATTGCCATGGACACAACGAAAGTCATGAGCCGTTTTCCTTTTTGATATTTGGCCATGTGATTTCCTCCTATTCGTTTTCTATAGAACTGTTCCTGATGACATGAGAATATCGTTAGGAATATAAGTGTAGGAGATCTGGCCCTTGGTTTTAGAGAAAATAAATGATACCCCAGGAAAGCCATTATGGTAAAAAAAGAATCCTTCTTCATCACAGGGCATAGTCTCTTAGTGAAAAAGAAAGATTCTTTTAATTTTTTTATATAGCAAAAAGAAGTCATGGAGGGTATCTTTTGCTCCAGACGGTATTGCTTCGCTATTAAATTGAAATTTGCCCTCATATTTTTCCCTCGAATTAAGTAAATAAAAACATAGGAATGGATATATTTCCTATGTAAGTTATAACTACATTCCAATTCAAATTTTATCATTGAATGTGTTTTGTGTCAAATGTTTTGGAGAATTTTTCTATTGACAGAGAGAAAATAATATGGTACAGTACCTATAGTTACTACGACAGACATAGCAATGTCAGACGAAGCAACGACAGACATAGGTTCATCAGACGTAGTAATATTTCAAAAGCACCAACAGAATAAGCCAGATATAAATAGGTATTTATAAAGGAGGATTTATCGAGGAAAAATGACACAGATCAGCAGTGATGTGATTCGGGGATATACCGATACGATGATTCTCTTTCTGCTTTTAGAGAATCCCTCTTATGGCTACGAGTTATCCAAACAGATCCGGGAATTGACGTTGGAGAAATATATCATTAAAGAAACGACATTATATTCCGCCTTTTCCCGTATGCAGAAAAATGGATATATCGAAGCGTTCTCATACGAAGCAGATGAGAGCAGGAAACGACGCACATATTACCGGATCACAGAGGCAGGAAAAAATTATTATCAGGAAAAATGTCGTGAGTGGACATTGACAAAGGAGGTAGTAGAGCATTTTATCAAATACTCTGACCTCGCAGAACAAGAAGATACTCGTTAGCGAAAACCGTTGTCGTTTTTCGCTAACGGTATCAACTGATGCGCACGGATTTTGTAAGGAAACCGTCGCTTTCAGCGACAAAAATCCGGCGCGGCTCATGAACAAAACGGCAAGCCATCTTGTTCATGAGTATGAAAGTATAAATAAAGGCAGAATCAGTGCAGAAAGGAAAAACAGATGGAAACATTAAAAACATATTTAAACAGCTTATTCTTACAGCTGCCAGACACGCCAAAGGTACAAAAGGCCCGGGAAGAGATCTGGCAGATGATGGAAGATAAATATAATGGATACCGTTCCGGCGGCATGAGCGAAAACGAAGCTGTTTCAAAGGTGATTGCAGAATTTGGCAGTCTTGAGGAATTGGCTGAGGCCTTAGATGTGGATGCCTCATTGTTCGATGCTTCTACGAAAGGAGCGCATCCGGTCATTACCAAAGAAATGGCACAGGAATATATCTCTGATGGAGAGCACTATTCCTGGCTGCAGGCAATCGCGGTAGGTCTTTGTATCATTAGCGTGATTCCGCCGATTCTTTTAGAAAATGCCCCGGCAGGACCGGCATTAATGTTCTGCCTGATCGGTGCAGCTGTTGCGATTTTCATTATAAATGGGATCAAGGATAAAAAATGGGAAAAGCTCAAAAAAGAAGGTTATGTGCCGGATATGGGCACGACGACATGGCTCTTGGAGGAGCAGGAAAACAGGCGTACTTCCTACGCCATCTCAATGGCAATCGGCGTGTTCTTATGCATTTTCTGTCTGGTTCCGACCATGATGCTGGATTCCTCTTCCTATGATTTCCTGGGACTTAAGATTCACTCGGGAAATCTGGGAGCTTCAGCCATGTTCTTTCTGGCTGCAGCAGGCGTTGTTCTTATTGTAAAAAGCGGTTTGATGAAATCTCGTATCCATCAGCTCCTGCAAAAAGAATCGCTTTCCGAAAAAGAGCAGGATTTTAAATTATCAGAAAAGAAACTAAAGGAGACTCATCCGATCGCGGCGGAAATTTTATCCGTTTACT
>CADBUD010000233.1 GCA_902797785.1 uncultured Lachnospiraceae bacterium | reverse complement strand
GGGATAGTGGCTGTGAATAGTAACCTTTATTCTTTTGCAGTTTCTTTTAAGCTATCGACATTCGGTACCCATCCCTCTATGCGTTCGGCCTTTCGTTTTTTGGAGGCTTTTTTCTCATTCCTTACGCGAAAGAAAGGAATTCTTGTTTTTTCTTTTCCCATTTGTTGGAAGTTTCGGAGTTTTTCATCCAACTGTTTAAAATGCTTTTCTTGCTCTTCCTCCTGCAGACGCAGCAGATAGTCCATTTGCTTGATTACTTTTGCACTGATTTCATCGCTGATTTCCTTTTCAATTTCCTGACGCTGTTCCTCAAGAACATTTCGCATAATATCCGTTAGGATTTCCTGAAGGCGTTCCATTTTTTGCTGCTTTATATGATATTCATTTTCCATAGGGATTATGACGGAGTGTTTGTTTAAAAAATGATTCGGGAGCAGCTGTTTGATTTCTTTTAATTGATATCCATTCTCTTTGTAATCTCGTATTTTTTCCAGATGCCGAATATCTTCCGGCGTATAATAACGGTGTCCCATTTCATTCCTTCGAACGGTGAGATTCAGCTCTTCTTCCCAATAACGCAGGGCATGGGTTTCTACATTAAGAAGCTTTGCGGCATCGGAGATAAAATATCTTTTTTCTTTCATGCTGACATCATTCCTTTCTATTATGGATGTACATGGCTCTATAAAAGTTTATACTAAGCAGGCAATTTTTTGCAATATCTATGAAGTGGGTTTTATGCAAAGAAAAAAGACATTAAAGTGCAATGTCTTTCTTTTTTTGAGATATTTTTTATTTATTTTTTCTTTTTTTGTCATATCTTTTCTTTTTTTGTTATACTCATAAATGGAATAATACAAAACCTTTTGAATAGCGTCTCAATGTCCTTCCTCACGGCGCGGCTTTGCATAATTGGAAAATTTGGTATAATCTGCGAGCCAGATCAGGTTTACTGTTCCAATCGGACCGTTTCTTTGTTTTGCGACAATGATTTCTGCGACATTTTTGTTTTCGGAATCTTTATTGTAATAATCGTCTCGATAAATGAACATGACGACATCTGCATCCTGCTCAATGGCACCGGATTCACGAAGGTCGGACAGCATGGGACGATGATCTGTCCTTTGCTCCGGTGAACGGCTTAACTGAGAAAGAGCGATAACAGGAACATTCAACTCTCTGGCCAGAGCCTTGAGCGATCGGGAGATTTCAGAGATTTCCTGTTGGCGGGAATCTGTTTTTCCACTTCCGGACATGAGCTGAAGGTAATCAATGATAATAATATCGATCCCATGCTCCAACTTGTATTTTCTGCTTTTGGAGCTGAGATTTGATACACTGATTCCAGGAGTGTCGTCAATGATCAGATTGGAAGTACCTATGACGGCGGAGGCATCGATTAGTTTTTCCCAATCAGAATCGGCCAGATTACCGGTTCGGATGTTCTGGGAATCCACCATGGACTCTAAGGAAAAAAGTCGGTTCACCAGCTGACCCTTAGACATTTCCAAGCTAAAAATCAACACGCCCTTATGTTTTTTAAAGGCGACATGCTGTGCAATATTTAAGACAAAAGCAGTCTTTCCCATGGAAGGACGCGCTGCAACAAGAATCAGATCAGAATTTTGGAGTCCGGACAGCTGATAATCCAAATCTGTAAATCCGGTGGGAATGCCTGTTACGACTCCTTTGTTTTTGGAAGCCTGGTCAATTTGATCCAGGACTTCCATAACCACCTTTTTTATAGGAACAAAATCAGAACTTGTTCGTTTGGACAACAGATCGAAAATTTCTTTTTCTGTGTGCTCCAGAATAATTTCTGAGTCTTCGGCTCCGGAGTAACATCGGTTCGCAATTTCTTCATTTACTTTGATGATTCGGCGCAACAGCGCCTTTTCCGCAACGATTTTGGCGTATTGTCTGACATGTGAAGAGTTTGGGACTTTGTTCATGATCTCCCCGATATAATCCAGACTGCTGATCTGCGGAGGAACGTTTTTGGATTTTAGCCGGTTCTGCAGGATAATCAGGTCAATTTGTTCTCCTTCGTTATGAAGCTCTACCAGATTTTCAAAAAGAATACCATACTGGCTTGCATAAAAGTCATCTTTTTGTAAAATTTCTGCCGCGGCCAGAATGGCATCTCTGTCCATTAACATCGATGCAATCACACATTGCTCCGCTTCTATGTTTCGGGGAAGCTCTCTTCTGATAATTTCTTCTGCCATAGGTCAATATTCTCTCATTCTTCTGTTACTTTTACGGTTAATTTTCCGGTTACCTTTGGATGGAGCTTTACTTTTACTTCGTGGTTTCCCAGTGTTTTGATTGGTTCATCCAGAACCAGTTTTTTCTTGTCCAGGTCAAAATTTAGCTGTTCTTTTGCGGCTTTGGAGATTTCCTTTGAAGAAATGGAACCAAAGGTTCGTCCTCCTTCCCCGGTTTTGAGCTTTAAGATGACCATTTTATCCTCTAAGTTTTTGGCGAGCTCTTGAGCTGCTTCGTATTCCTGCTGTGCGACTTTGGCTTCGTGGGCTTTTTTTAATTTTAAGTCGTTGAGATTCTTTTTGGTTGCCTCTACAGCAAGATTTTTTGCGATTAAGACATTTCTGGCATATCCATCACTGACATTGATGATTTCATCCTTTTTTCCTTGGGATTTTACATCTTCTAATAAAATTACTTTCATTTGATATCTCCTTCCTCCATCATTTTTTTGATGGTATCACAAACTAGTTTTTTTACTTTTTCAATGCTGCTGTTTGAAAATTGGGTACCGGCCATGTTCATATGTCCACCACCGCCGAGACGTTCCATAATGAGCTGGACATTGATTTCATCGATGGAGCGGGCGCTGACATAAATCTTATTTTTGTAATCAGTAAGTACAATAGAGGCTTTGATTCCTACAATATTAAGAAGCTCATTTGCGACCTGCGCGCCTACGATCGTTGGACTGTCTAAATCTTCGCTGGGGCAGACAGCGATGGCAAATACATTCTTGAATACCTCAGCGCTGCGTATCGCTTCTGCCCTGGCCTTGTATGCAGTCATATCATTTCGGAACATTTTGCGGACTCTGGAAACATCCACGCCGCATCTTCGAAGATAAGCTGCGGCTTCAAAGGTACGAACGCCGGTCTTTGACATAAAATTGTTAGTATCGACCATGATACCGGCATAGATACAGTCAGCTTCATGGCTTCGGATTTTGATTCCGTCGGAGAAATACTGGAGAATCTCGGCAATCATTTCGCAGGCAGATGAGGCATATGGCTCAACATAGGAAAGAGAGGCATTTTTAATGACTTCTTTTCCCTGCCGGTGATGGTCGAGAACCACGACGGTCTTGGTCCGTTCCAAAAGATCCGGACACTCGGTGTAGGATGGTTTATTGACATCGACAACAACGAGGGTGGTATTTGCATCTATGATATCCAGAGCTTGTTCGTTATTGATAAAAAGATTCTCTGGATAAATTTTTTCATCTTTGAAATATGATTTAAGGTTTTCTATTTGTGTGGTTGCATCATTAATCACAATATAGACTTTTTTCTGCAGGTATGATGCGGCAATGTAAACTCCGATAGCGGAACCAAAGCAGTCTACATCTCCATTTTTGTGGCCCATGACCATGACTTTTTCGCGGCTTCCAATAATTTCTCGAAGAGCCTGGGCTTTTACCCGGGCACGGACCTTGGTGTTTTTTTCGACGGATTGGCTCTTTCCTCCATAGAAGAAAATATCATCCTGGTTTTTGATGACCGCCTGGTCGCCACCGCGTCCAAGAGCCAGATCGACTGCGGTTCGGGCATATTCGGCATTCTGGGCGTAGGAGTCACCATTGACGCCGATTCCGATACTGAGGGTAATCGGCATAGAGTTTCCAATGTTTATCGTTTTTACATCCTCCAGCATAGGAAATTTTTCGTTCATCAGTTTTTCCAGAAACTTTTTGCGGAAAATGATAAAATAGCGGTCTTTTTCTATTTTTCTGCAGATTCCGTCAATATTTTCAATCTGTTTCGTAATCTTTCGGTCGATCAGAGCGCCAAGCATGGAACGTTTGACCTCTTCGACATCGGCCAGCGCTTCATAATAATTATCCAGATAAATCCAGCCGGCGATCATTTTTTCATCTTCGATCAGCTTTATATAGCGCTTCAGATCCGTAACGTCGTAGAATGAAAGACCTATTAAATAGGTAGAATCTCCTTCTTCATTTTCGATGGCTGTCATCTCATTTTCTTTGGAAAGAGAGAGATTTAATTTTTTTATAGAAACAGAATATTCTCGTTCGTTGATAGAAGTTCCCATATTTTGGACAATATCTGTTTTCTGGAGCAGATTTTTTGTCAGTTTTGGGAGAAAATAGGAAATATTCTTTGGATGAAACGTTTCAAAATCAATCATTTTGGAAAAAGAGTTATTGTACCAGAGAAGTTTTCCGTCAATGTCGATAATGACATAGGGGATTTCTCCGTTTTCAAAGGCTTCCCGTTGTGCATGATTGTAATTTTCTGCAAAATTTACCATTTCCTTTATAATTCCGGAACGGTTCGAAAAAAACAGAAGCATGGAAATTAAAATATAGATCAGTGTAAATCCGGATAATACGATTCCTGCTTTCCATGAAATCATGTAAATAAAAAGGTTCATGACGACCATTAGGATGGAAAGCAGTAAGGGCCATCGCAGATAGGTCTTGATCTGCCCCTTTAACTTAATGTTCTTCTGCATATGATTTTCAATCCCTTCTGAAAATTACAGTTATAGGAAACGAATTTACTCGTTTCCTATTGCGCCAAACGCGAGGCACTGAAAGCGCCCTTCCTATCGTGTTTGTGCGCAACATATCCTTGTAAGCTGGAATTTTTGCTAACCAGTATCTATTATAACAAAGTACGCGGTAAGCCGCAAGTGGGAACTGTGAATCGTAACAAAAACAGTTACTATTCACAGCTCCGCTGTTCATAGCAACAAAATGCACATACCGAAGGCACACAGAGTGCAAATACTTCCTTCGGTCGTATTTGGCGCACTGCTGTCCCGGATTTTCAAGCAAAATGCGCTTGAAAATACCTTGCGGAATAACGGCTGTGAATAGTAACAGACCTACATATCCGGTGAAAGACTCTTAAATTCATATCCCTGTGCACGTGCACCATCAATAAAATCTCCCAGAATCGCCGCATTTGTTTCTGATACGGCGTGGAGAAGATAAATTGCACCGGGATGCAGACTTTCAAGACATTTTCTCAGAGCCGTCTCCGGATCCGGCTGAGCATCCACATTGTAATCTGCGTATGCAAAACTCCAAAAAACACTTTTATAATTAAGATTATTCAAATAGGCAATGGATTGTTCACTGAATTTTCCTGTCGGATAGCGGAACAAATACATATCATATCCAAAATTCTCTTTTACATAGTTATGGACATCCATTACCTCCTTCTGTTGCTCCTCTAATGGCATTGCGCACACGCCTGTTTCCGGATGGGTTAAAGAGTGATTTCCGATAATATGTCCTTCATCAATCATACGCTGTACTAAATCTGCATGCTCTTTAAAGAAATCCATGGTACAGAAAAAGGTAATCTGTACATTTTTTTCTTTCAGCGTATCCAGAATGGAAGGAGTAAAACCATTTTCATAGCCTTCATCTGAGGTAAGATAGATGACTTTCTCATCCGACTTATCAAAGACAAAGTAAGCATTGTATTTTCCGTATTTTTCCTGATACATGGTCGCCCCGACCGGACGGTTCTTATCATCGGTATCGCCACCGGATCCCCATTCCAACAGCTCGTTGCTCAGTCCATCAAGGGAAATCTGCTCGTTTTGAAGCGCAAAACCAGTCGAAGAAGATTCTGCTGGTTTTGCATCAACTACCGTTTCAGATGCAGCTGGTGTTGCAAACACCGGAGCAGCTGTGGGAACATCTGCAGCTGTTTCAGTACCGGTAGATAGATTTTCTTCGCCTGTTTTCATAATGGCATCTGCAATTGCCTGAGCATAGGCATCAATTTTTTCATCATAATTTTGATTATCGGTATCGCTTGTCATAAATCCCAGTTCTACGATGCAGCTCGGCATTTTGGTGTGGCAGGTAACGTAATAATCTTCTTCTTCACTGGTACTGGAGCCTTTTCTGACCCCACGATCTCTGGAAACTCCTACAGCATTTAAAGCGTCGTGGATATTATTTGCCATTACCTGAGTCAGATCCGAGGCTAAATGGCTCACCCAAATTTCTACGCCTTCTCCGGCCCCAAGATTTCTGTGCATGGAGACAAACAAATCCGCATTTGCATCATTGGCAATCTGACAGCGTTCTGACAGCTTGATTTTAGTGTCCCCATCCCTGGTCATGATGACATTGACTCCCTGGGAAACCAGGATATCCCGAATCTTTAGCGAAATATTTAAGGTATCGTCTTTTTCTAAACGGTTTCCGTCAGCACTTGTGCTTCCGCCATCCTCACCACCATGTCCGGCATCAATACAGACCGTTAGAGCAACAGAAGGGGTTTCTTCTGCCGGTTCCTCTGCAATGGCAGAATCACTGACTGACAGTGCATCCTGTGTTACCGTCTGAAGCTCCTGCGGTGGAAGCTGTTCTGTCGTAGATGCCGCTTCCTGTTCAGGAATATAATGATTGACAATGACGGTCAATAAACGGAACACCCCGACAACAGCCAGCAAAAGGACGGAACAAAAAATGATGGAAGCGATCTGCTGTCTTTTTTGCTGTCTCTTTTCTTCCTGTTTCTTTTTTACATAGCCTCGGCGAACCTTCCTTTGAAAGTCTTTTCCGTATCGGATGGTATCGCTGAACCGCTTTTTCTTCGGTGGTATGTTCGATCCGTTTCGATTGGTCTGGCCTCTCCCCGAATCTCCTTCCCGGTTGGTATATCTTCTTGAATCTGAGGTTTCCTCATAGTATGTTCGTTTCGGATCCCTTGCCGGTGTCCGGTTCGGGTTTCTGTTCATATTCCGATTTCCGTTTTTATTGGTATTTTTATTTCTATCCTGACGCATTTCACCCATAGGTTCTTTTCCTCTCAGCTTTCATAATCCTTCATGACATGCAGAAGCTTATTTAAAGAAGGAATATCCGGCACCATGATCATATGGCAGGTATATTGGTTCCCCGAAATAATAAAATGTTCCTCCACGAACATAATATTCCCATCTTCTACCAAATGAGCCACCGGCTCTTTTAGAATCTTATCCGGAAGACCAATTCGTTCTTTCGGAACAGAAATCTGAATGACCATATTTTCGAAGGTAGCCATTGCCTTGACATAATGTCCTGTCATAATGTTGGCAACCTCTGCCAAGGCAGAACGATCCATATCGTCCATCGAATTAAAATCTGTCAAAGACTTGTTTAAGAAGCTGTTGACGATCTTTTGGGCAAATGGCAGTTGTACCACCTGTAAGATTGCACCACGGATATCCCCCTTCAGCTCAAAGACCACACTTGTCATTGTCATATCTTTTCCGCCCAGAAGATCGTAAATCTCTTCAAAAGACAAAAACTTTAAGCCGGGAATTGCCATCTCTACCTTGCAGCCCAACATTTCGGACAATGCGGTCGCTGCATTTCCGGCACCAATATTCCCAATTTCCTTGATGACATCTAGCTGTAATGAATTCAATGAAATTTTATTCTCCATATAAAAACCTCCCTTGCCACACCCAATAAGCTTGACCTTTTCCCGTTCTATTCGTTCACGCTGTAATTCGGCGCTTCCTTTGTGATATGGATATCATGTGGATGACTCTCCTTTAAGGAAGCAGCGGAAATCTTTACAAATCTTCCCGTCTGTTTTAAGGTCTCGATATCCTTTGCACCACAATATCCCATTCCGGAACGGAGTCCTCCCAATAATTGAAATACCGTATCCTCTACACTTCCCTTATAAGCGACACGACCCTCTACGCCTTCCGGAACCAGTTTCTTGGCATCCTCCTGGAAATAGCGGTCCTTGCTTCCATTTTCCATTGCTGCAATGGAGCCCATGCCGCGGTACACTTTATATTTCCGTCCCTGATAGAGCTCGAAGGTTCCCGGACTTTCGTCACAGCCGGCAAAAATACTTCCCATCATACAGGTGTCTGCTCCTGCCGCAATGGCTTTCGTGATATCACCGGAATGCTGGATTCCTCCGTCGGCGATTACCGGAACGTCATATTCCTTTGCCACCTCATAGCAGTCCATCACGGCAGAAATCTGAGGAACACCGATTCCGGCAACGATTCTTGTCGTACAGATCGAACCAGGTCCGATTCCGACCTTGATGGCATCTGCTCCTGCCTCAATCAGATCCCTTGCCGCTTCTTTTGTTGCAATATTTCCGGCAATCACCTGAAGATCCGGATATTTCTGTTTGATTTCTTTTACGGTCTGGATGATATTCTTTGAATGTCCATGGGCAGAATCCACCACGATGACATCTACATGCTTATTCACCAATGCATCCACCCGCTCCATGATATTTTTGGTGATTCCTACACCTGCACCGCAAAGCAGACGTCCCTGGGCATCCTTTGCTGAGTCCGGATAACGAATCTGCTTTTCAATATCCTTGATTGTGATCAGACCCTTTAAATTGTAGTCATCATCCACAATCGGAAGCTTTTCTTTTCTGGCTTTTGCCAGAATGTTCTTTGCCTCTTCCAGAGTGATTCCTTCTTTTGCTGTAACAAGTCCCTCCGATGTCATGGACTCTTTAATTTTCTTTGTAAAATCCGTTTCGAACTTCAGATCTCGGTTCGTAATGATACCGACAAGCTTCTTTCCCTCTGTGATGGGAACACCCGAAATCCGGAATTTCGCCATCAGGCGGTCTGCATCTGCCAGAGTATGCTCCGGAGACAAATAAAATGGATCAGTAATGACTCCATTTTCAGAACGCTTTACCTTGTCCACCTCTTCTGCCTGTTCTTCGATGGACATATTTTTGTGGATGATTCCGATTCCGCCCTGTCGAGCCATGGCGATTGCCATGCGATGCTCTGTTACCGTATCCATGCTTGCGCTCATTAATGGAATGTTTAAATTGATTTTTTTCGTCAGACGCGTTGACAGATTGACTTGATTTGGAATCACTTCCGAATATGCCGGTACCAAAAGTACGTCGTCAAATGTGATTCCTTCTCCAATGATTTTACCCATTATTTTTCTCCTCGCTTTCCGTATCATTTTCTCCAATATATAATTATAGCAAATTTCAACTGATTGTAAAGAATGATTTTTAATAAATTCTAAAATCAGTATAGATTTTGTACCTTGAACTGACGTTCAGCTTCACGTCTCTGGTCTTTTTTTGCAATATCCTGGCGTTTATCATACAACTTCTTTCCCTGTGCCAGACCAATTTCCACCTTAACCAGGCTGTTTTTGAAATAGACCTGCAGTGGAACCAGGGTATAGCCCTTTTGATTGATTTTCCCTAACAGCTTATTGATCTCCTGACGGTGCAGCAAAAGCTTTTTCGGGCGGAGGGGATCCTTATTGAAAATATTGCCTTTTTCATACGGACTGATGTGCATGCCGAGAATGATGACCTCTCCCTCCTGGATCTGTACATAGGATTCTTTGATGCTGCATTTCCCCATACGGAGAGATTTCACCTCTGTTCCATGAAGCACAATTCCGGCTTCGAATTTTTCTAAAATAAAATAATCGTGAAATGCTTTTTTATTGTTGGCAATTAATTTTGTTGATGACATCATTCCATCACTCCTCATCGCATTATTATACAAATGTACAGATTATTTTCACACAGTTCCTAATGTTCTGCTGCCGTATCAGCACATTCAAAGTCAACCGTCCGCAGCATTTTATCAGCACGGATGACGCGGACTCTGCAGGAATCTCCCAGCCGGAAGGTCTTTTTGGTTCGTTCTCCACACAGCAGAAAATGCTCCTGATCAAAGAAATAATAATCATCTGTCAGACTGGTCATCGAAACCAGTCCCTCCACGGTATTTGGCAGTTCGACATAAAATCCCCACTCTGTCACACCGGAGATAGTGCCCTCATAGACTTCTCCGATATGTGCTGACATATATTCTGCCTTTTTGCATTTTATAGTTTCCCACTCTGCCTCTTCCGCTCTGCGTTCCCGCTCACTCGAACAGATTGCGACCTTAGAAAGGATCGATTGGTAGTGCTCCTTTCTTTTTTCTGTCATCCGGCCATGCAGCTGATCTTTGATGATCCGGTGAATCTGCAGATCCGGATAACGGCGGATCGGAGAGGTAAAATGGCAATAATAGGAAGCGGCCAGTCCAAAATGGCCGACGCATTCCGGAGAATATTTGGCCTGTTTCATAGACCGCAGGGTCAGCCGGTGAATGATCGGCGCCTCTTTTGTGTCACGGATCTGCTCTACCAGTTTCTGCAGCTCCTTGGGATGTACCTCCTCGTTCGATAGCTTGACGCGCAGTCCGAAATTTTGTACAAAAGCGTTTAATGTCCTTAGCTTGTCCTGATCCGGTGTTTCGTGAATGCGGTAAACAAAGGGGCTTTCCTGCCAGAAAAAATCCTCTGCAACGGTTTCATTTGCTGCCAGCATAAAATCCTCAATCAGCATCGTTGCTGTATTTCGTTCGTAAGGATAAATAGAAAGCGGATGTCCGTCCTCATCCAGAACGACCTTGGACTCCGGAAAATCAAAATCAATAGCTCCTCTCTGATGTCGCCTCCTTCTCAACAGCTTTGATAGCTCTGCCATTAAAAAGAAACGGTCTGCACAATCCCGATAACGCTCTATTTCTGCTTCATCCTGATCTTCTATGATTTTTTTCACACTGGTGTAGGACATCCTCTCATTGACCAGGATGACGGACTCGAAGATTTCATGATCAACGACTTTCCCTGTTTTGTCAATGGTCATACAGCAGCTTAATGCGAGACGCTTTTCTCCCGCATTTAATGAACAGATTCCATTTGACAGCTCCTTGGGAAGCATCGGAATGACACGGTCTGCCAGATAAACGCTCGTCCCCCGTAAGAGAGCCTCCCGATCCAATGCGCTATTTTCCTGAACATAATTGGTCACATCTGCAATGTGCACTCCCAAAAGATACTGTTCCCCGCTTTTTTCCAGGGTAATGGCATCATCCAGATCTTTGGCATCTTCTCCATCGATTGTCACGGTAAACAGATCCGTCAGATCTCTTCTTCCCTGACAATCTGCCTCACTGACTGGCTTTGCCACATTCTCTGCCTGTTTCAAGACCCTTTTAGGGAACTCCATCGGCAATCCATAGGCCATGGCGATAGAATCAATGTCCACATGCGGATCGTCAATGTGTCCCAGGATTCTGATGATCGCCCCTTCCGGCTTTTTCTTATTATTTTTGTATTTGGTGATTTCTACCTGTACCTTATCCCTGTCCTCTGCGCCTAAGGTCCTTCCGGATGGAATATAGATATCCTCTGAGAACCTCGGGTCATCGATGACGACAAATCCATATTCCCCACAGTCCTCAAAAGTGCCGACCAAAGGAGCTTTTGATCGTTCTACGATACGGAGAACCTTTGCTTCCTTCCGCCTTCCTGCTTTTTGTGAAAGAAGCCTGACTTCCACCACATCCCCATGAAGGGCACCATTGACATGTTCTTCTCCCACAAAGACATCGTCCCCGTCTTCGAATTCTACAAATCCATAGCCACGGCGGTTCCCAATAAAGGTACCAGTCATTTTTTTTACGGCTGCCTTGGAATATTTCCCCCGTTTGGAGAGCTCAATCTTTCCTTCCTCCAAAAGAGCGGAAAGAACCGCCTCCAATTCCGGGCGCTGTTCCTTTGTAATCTGCAGCACAATGGCGATTTCTTTGATCTTCATGGGAATATAGTTTTCATCACAGATAAATTCATATATGATCTTTTTTCGTTTTTCAAAAGAGTTCATTTTTCACCTTCTTTCCTTCTGTGAATCATAACCAAAAACAGGAATCCCGGCAAGGATTCCTGATATCTTATTCATATACTCATCTGCGGAAAACGGCCTGCCGCTCTATCAGGCAGACAGATACGAATCGCATCCATGAGCATCATAAGGAAAATTTGACGAAGAAAAGAGCTTTTGTGTATAAGCATAACAAAACTCATTCCTTCGCCAAACTGACTGTGAATAGTAACGGCATTATAAACTCTGCATATTCAGAACAATTGTCAATACCATGAAAAGAACCGCTGCGACACGGGTGATTTTTACCAGTGCGCCTTCCATGGAACGTCCTTTATTCTGTTTCCAATAAGAATCCACACTTCCGGTCACTGCGCTCAGTCCGCCTTCTTTTCCTTCCTGCATCAATACAACGACAGCGAGAAAAATACTATCAAGAATGAATAAGATAGTCATTACGATTTTCAGTACGCTCACAATTCCACCTCCTGTTTCTGCTTTCCTGACATTTTGCGTTACGATTCACAGCTCCGCTGTTCATAGCAACAAAATGCACACGCTAAAGGTGCACAGAGTGAAATATGCCCTATCGGTCATATTTCGCGCCCACTGCCCCGGATTTTCATACTCCGTACGCCTTCGGTGTAAAAAACGCATGAAAATACCTTGCGGGATAGTGGCTGTGAATAGTAACCATTTTGCAACAGAAACATATGTAGTGTATCACAAAGCATTCTGTTTTTCAAGGGAAATTTTAGAATAATACGAGAAAAAATGGAAATACTGCTCTCATGAGAAGGATATCTCATAAATAAAAACCAGAAAGGAAGAACAAACATGGAAACAAATACCGATACGATCCATCTGCTCAAGGAATGCGATTCTGGTGCGAAAATGGCAGTTTCTTCCATCGACGAGGTCGTGGAAGACATCCAGAACAGTAAACTGAAGGAGTTCCTTCTGCAAAGCAAAAAGCATCATAAGAAGCTGGAGGATGAAATTCACGAGCAACTGATGGAACATGACAGTGAGGAAAAGGATCCAAACCCTATCGCAAAAGGAATGTCATGGTTAAAGACAAATATGAAGATGACCTTGTCTCCGGACGATCGAAATGATGCCACAGTAGCCGATCTGATTATTGACGGCTGTCATATGGGCATCAAATCCCTTCATCGGTTTTTAAATCAATATCATGATGCAGATTCTGCCTCTAAGAACCTGTGTCACGAGCTGATCCGAATCGAAGAACAGCTCTGCAACTCCCTTTGCAGCTATCTTTAGGCAAAAACCAAGCTGATAAGTGGTAATCTTTTGTAGCTATTAGGTCATTTTTCTTTTTGAGGCTTAATTTTATAATAAAAAGATAGAATACGAATGCCAAAGGAGAGCCGTATGAGAAAACAGGATTATAAGATCGCTATGGGAAACCGCCTGCGGAATTATCGTACCTCTGCCCATATTACCCAGGAAAAAATGGCAGAATTATTAGATATTTCTCTTAAGCATTACAGTGAGGTGGAACGTGGCCTCAAAGGATTATCCGTTGAAAATTTAATCAAGTTATCTGATATTTCGGGAATCAGCATTGATTATCTCTTAAAAGGCGGACACAACTACGAAACCGTCCCGGATACTTTGATTGAAATTTATGAGACCTGTCCATTAGAAAAACGGCAAAGATTTATAAAACTGATGCAGGATCTGCTTTCCATGATTCTATCTTCTTCCGAGGAAGAAAAATAAAAAGCCTCAAAGAAGCTGCAGTTTCCAGAAAATATCTGGACACTGCAGCTTCTTCTTTTTCAGGACGTTTCGTTTTTTTGCTCATATTATGGGTTCGCAAACAGCTTCTCCCAGGTCTTTTTCCCTATTATGCCATCCACTTCCAGATCGTAGTATGTCTGATAGTTCTTTACCGCAGCCTCCGTCTTTTCGGCAAAACGGCAGCTGACTGACCGGACGGAATAGAATCCGGCGCCTGCCAGCAATCCTTTCGCTACAAAAACAAAGGGATTGTCGGAGTCGGTCTGAATCTGGCATTTTCCGGCGATCCGTTTACATCCCAGGCCAAACCTATTGACCGATGGACGGCAGACACCTCCTCTTTTCTTTGCTTCCTTCTTCCAGATCAAAAGGGCTGCTGCTAGGGACTTTTCTCCAAAAATACCATCCTCCTCCAATCGTTCCTTCTGATATTTTAATATCCATTCTCCATATTCTTGATTTGCTCGTTTCTGCCACAGCTGAATTGTCTTACTGCAGTCCTTCTTTTTGATCTGCTTTCCGTATTTCGGACGTAGGAAACGATGTCCTGCTGCCACTGCCTCATTCAACGCATAGGATTTTTTTACCACAGCTCCTCCATTGGCAATGACACTGCTTCCATCGGAACTGTTTCCTTCTATGGTTGTAAATCGTTCCTTAGATACACCGACGATAAGTCCGGTATGGTACATCCGGCTTCCATTAAAAAACACGACAATGTCTCCGACCTTAGGTGAACAAAAGCATCTGCCTGCTGCTTTAAATTTTTCATAAATGACCTGGCAGGTGATATAGGGCCAATGAAGCAAAAGCGTTCTCGCCCCCTCAAGGCCATAGGCTTTTAAGAATAGCCAGCTAATAAAACAGGCGCACCAATAGCTCCCTTGCAGGGATGGATCGACATCACGCCAATATTTCGTATAATTTCTATCTCCTGCATTTTTTGTTTTGGAATTTAGATGCGCATTGGACTTTTTTTCCAGATATCCTACTTCCTTTTGTGCCAGCGTTACCAGACGATGAATGGAATAAGACATAAAAAAACCCCCTTTATCACAAAAGCGCTCTCATTTCATTTTATGAAAGAAAGTGTCCCAATGTGACAAGAGGGAATCCTTTATGTCTAGGTGTCTTTGCCTTACTCTTCGATTTCTACGTCGATATCTTCCTCTTCCATGATCTGCTGAAGAACCTGTACGGCGACGGAAAGCTCTTCTTCATCCTCGATCTCCTCGATGTCCGGCTCTCCATCCTCCGGTTCGAAGTACCGCATCACGATTACATCTCCGGAGACTGTCTCATCGTCATCCTCAAGAGGAAGAAGAGCGATGTAATCCTGCTCCTCAATTTCATAAATCGTCAGGACACAGCACTCTACGGATGAGCCATCCTCATAATCGATCGTCACCCGGATATCATCCATATCATCCTCATCATCCATATCAACATCATCATAAGAAAGATCGTCCAGAGTCTGAACATCCTCCAGATCAAAGCTGATGTCTAAATCATTGTTTTTTTTCATCCTTCATCCTTTCCCGTTTCTAGATAAAATTTTGATCTGCCGCACGCAATGTCCCCGGATCTTCACATACTGTGCGCCTTTTAGAAACGCCTTGTCCTGATTCTACCATAATTTTTCTTTTATGACAAGACAGAAATAATTCCTTTCGCTAAACAATATTCAAGGTTCAGAGCGACCTTCTGGCCAGTTCTGTCAAAAACTACCAAAGCCTTTCCATCCTCTGCTTCGCGGACGATTCCTTCACCAAACCGGCGATGAACGATTCGGTCTCCTTTCTTTAGTCCGCTTCCTGTGGGTTTTGCCAGTATCCTTTGGGAGTAAATCTTTCCATCTAAAGTTTTCTGCTGCGCCTTTTGTCCCTCCGGCAGTTCCCTCCTGCTCTCCTTGACAAATCTGGAAATCTCTAATTCCTTGTCAAAGCGTTCCTGGACAGAAAAAATATACAGCTCCTGTTTTGCCCGCGTCATAGCAACATAGAACATTCTGCGTTCTTCTTCGATTTCTGCCTCAGAGACCGATTTTTTATGTGGCGTGATCTCTTCATTGGCATCGATCAGGATCACGTTTTGAAATTCTAGCCCTTTCGCGCTATGCATCGTCATTAAGGTCACCGCATTCTCCTCTGTACTCCTTGACGACGGTTCTTTTTTTTGCTGCTCTTCCAATTCCTGACGGTATTGTTCAATATGCGCCAGCCACTCTTCATAGGTCGGATATTCCTTTGCCGCATCCATGATTTCATCAATAATCTCAAATAAATCTTCTTCGGAGAGCTTTCTTCTTTTCGCTGCCTCTTTAACATAAATCTCATATCCGATGCCATGCAGGATAAAATGGATGCCGCTGTATGGACTTAACCGCTCCAAAAAAGCCATATGCTCCAAAAATTCTTCGATCCGGTCCCCCATCCAGTCCTGATGCTGCTCCTCATAAAGCTCGATCAGATCTTCAAAGGAAATTTCTGCTTCATCCAGATATTCCCGCTTGATATAGCGGTTCGGCCGATTGATGATCTGCAAAATATCTTTTCGTTTTCTTGATCCATGAGCGACCCGGAAATAGGTCAAAAAATCCCGGCTGATCCAATGATCGTAAATATTTGGCAGAAAATCCTTCATCACGAAAGGAATCCGGTCATCCATCAACCGCTCCGCAAGCCGCCGCGGCTGCAGTCGAGTCCGGTAAAGTATCGCAAAATCCCGGTATTCGCTCCCATTCTTTACTGCAGATGTGAGCATGGAAAGGACATATTCCTGTTCTTCCTTCGGGTTGGAGAACACCTGGTATACTACCGGTTTTCCTTCTTCCTTTACCGTTTTCAGATGTTTGGGGAACCGGATCTGATTCTGTTTTATCAAACGTCCTGCCGCTTCTAGGATGTTTTTGCTACAGCGGTAATTTATATCCAGGGTAATCTTATGACAGTCCGGATAATCCTTGGGAAACTCCAGCATGAGCTTTGGCCTGGCTCCGCGGAATTGATAAATAGACTGATCATCATCTCCCACAATGAACAGATTCTGACGTTTTCCGGCGAGGAGGCGGACAATCTCATATTGGAGCTTATTGATATCCTGAAACTCATCGACCAGAAGATAGAGGAACCGTTCCTGCCATTTTTTTAAAATATCCTGTCTCTGTACCAAAAGCTCCTTGCAGTAAATCATCATATCGTCAAAATCCAGCCGCCTTTGAGAGACCAGCGCATTCTGATATGCCGCAAAAATTTCCCGGAATACATGTTCCGGACAAGTCGTGGAATAATAATGCTCTAATGGAATCTCGTCATTCTTGACCAAACTGATTTCTCTGACCAGATCCGACAAAAAATCTGCCTCATCCTCATATTCAAGAGAAGGAAAGCGGCTGATGATTTCCTTTAATATTTCCCGTTTTTTTTCCTCTTGCACAATGTCTGTGCCCTGGTAACCGTAAGCCTGCCTTAAAATCATAAAGAACAGGGCATGAAAGGTACCAAAATATACGCCTGTCGTCTTCCGGCCGCACTGCTCCAAAAAGCGCTGTTTCATTTCTGTCGCGGCTGCCCGGGTAAAGGTAATGACTAAAATATGGGACGGATCGACGTGATGCGACCGGATCAAAAATTCTACTCTGGCGGTAATGACAGATGTCTTTCCGCTTCCCGGACCAGCAATCGTAAGACAGGGACCTTCCGTATGGTGGACTGCCTCTGTCTGTGCCGGATTTAATTGTTTTTCTTTCGTCTGGTTCATCTGTCATTCCTCAGTTCCTTAGGATAGATCGATCTCCAAAAGATCTCTTGGCGGAAGCTTTTCCGTCGAATTGCGGACGGCATTGGCCACGTTCATTTTTGCCTTATTGATCAGGGCAATTGTTCCGGCTCCGGCAATACATCCGCCCGGACAGCCCATCCCTTCGATCAGGCAGCCGTCCTTCTTCCCTGCTTTCGCTAAAAGCAGCATTTTTTTGCATTCGCTCAAGCCCTCTGCATGCTCGATATTGACCTCGCATCCCGGATAATATTCCAGAATCACGCTTTCAATGGCTTTTGCCACGCCACCTGCCACAGCGTAACCACGCCCTGCTCCTGTAGCGTCGTGCATCGCGCGGCCGGATTCATAGGTCGTTACATCAATGCCTCT
>CADBUD010000232.1 GCA_902797785.1 uncultured Lachnospiraceae bacterium | reverse complement strand
GCGTTTTTTGCATGAAAATCCGGGGCAGTGGGCGCGAAATATGACCGTTAGGGCATATTTCTGTGCATTTTGTTGCTATGAACAGCAGAGCTGTGAATAGTAACGCTATGAACAGCAAAGCTTTGAATCGTAGCTGATTTTTTGGAAAAGATTGGAATATGGTATAGATTTCTCCAAAATGCAGATACTGTGAGTGGAAAAACATGCTGTATGGCGTTGTTTTTCAGCAGCATCAGAAAGGAGAAATCATAGATATGAAAAAAAATTTTGCAGCAGGAATTTTCTGTCTCTTCATGGCACTGGCAGCAACGGGATGTTCCGGTCGTGCCGATGATATGAATGCGAATACTTCAAATGAAACCACCGATCTGGCAGACCGGCAGGATACCGTAAGGGACAATGACGGTCTGGTTCAAAATACCGGTGAGGACATCGTAGATGGAGTCAGAGATGCAGCGGATACCGTAACAGACACGGTGGATGATATGGACACGCAGGACAGAACATCCGACCGGAATCGTTCAACGGGAAATACCACAGAAAATATGAGAAATAACGACGATGGTGTCGTAGAACGTGCTGGAGAAGCGGTAGTGGACGGCGCTGAGGATGTTATTGACGGCACCCGGAGAAATGTAAAGGATGCAGCCGATCAGGCAGAGCATACAGATAAAAATACCCGTTAGCAGACAGAAGAAAAAGAGTTAAGGGAGGCGGCTCAAACAGCAGGAAAGCAGTTGTTTGAACCGCCTTTTTTTGGATAAAAAAGAAATCCGGAAGGAACAGGAGGAAAAAGATGAAATTTCGACCATGCATTGATATACATAATGGGAGAGTCAAGCAGATCGTAGGGGGAAGCCTGCAGGATGTGGGAGATCAGGCAATGGAAAATTTTGTGTCGGAAAAAGATGCGGAATATTATGCGAAGCTCTATCAAAAGGACGGGCTTACCGGCGGCCATGTGATTTTGCTTAATCCGGTGGGGAGCAGCTATTATGAAGCGACCCGGCAGCAGGCATATAAGGCTCTGGGAGCCTATCCGGGCGGTCTGCAGGTAGGGGGCGGAATCACACCGGAGAATGCAAAGGAGTTTTTGGAGCATGGAGCCAGTCATGTGATTGTGACCTCGTATGTCTTTCGCGACGGAAAGATTCACTGGGAGAAGCTGAAGAAAATGGCAGACACCGTGGGAAAAGAGCATTTGGTATTGGATCTGAGCTGTCGAAAGAAGGACGGAGCCTATATTGTCGTGACGGACCGCTGGCAGAAATTTACAGAAACGGTCCTGGAAGAGGAGCTGCTTCAAAAGCTGTCGGGATATTGTGATGAATATCTGATCCACGCTGTGGATGTTGAAGGAAAAAGCAGCGGGATCGAGGAGCCGGTGGCAGCTCTTTTGGGAAGCTGGGGCAGACTTCCGATGACTTATGCAGGAGGTGTTTCTTCATTTCAGGATCTGGAAAAGCTGAATCGTGCAGGAAAAGGAAAGGTGGACGTTACGATTGGAAGCGCACTGGATCTGTTCGGGGGAAGTCTTTCCTATCGAAGGGTCTTGGAAGAAATTGAGAAGCTGCAGAGTGGATGTTAAAGCCGGAGTGTGATAGGAAAGCCGGAGAGAGACAGAAAGCTGGAAAAAAGAAGGAGAGAGGAAAAGCGATGAATCAATATACAAAAAAAGACATTATTCGTTTGGTGGAGGAAGAGGATGTGGAATTTATCCGCCTACAGTTCACGGATATTTTTGGTACGTTAAAAAATATGGCAATTACCTCCAGCCAATTGGAAAAGGCGTTAAATAATCAATGCGTTTTTGATGGATCAGGAATCGATGGATTTGTCAGGATTGAGGAATCTGACCGGTATCTGTATCCGGATCTGGATACGTTTGAGATCTTTCCATGGAGACCTCAGCAGGGAAAAGTAGCACGAATGATCTGCGATATCTATACGGCGGACCGTGTGCCGTTTGAAGGGGATTCCAGGTATGTACTAAAGCGCGCGATCGAAGAAGCTAAAGAAGAAGGATACGAGTTTTTTGTGGGACCGGAGTGTGAGTTCTTTTTGTTTCATTCGGATGATGATGGACAGCCAACGACCTTCAGCCATGAAAAAGCGGGATACTTTGATGTGGGTCCGGTGGATCTGGGAGAAAATGCCCGTCGGGATATTGTCCTGAATCTGGAAAAAATGGAGTTTGAAGTAATTTCCTCCCATCATGAAAAAGCGCGCGCACAGCATGAAATTGATTTTCAGTACGACAATGCACTGGCATCAGCGGACAATATTATTACCTTTAAAATGGCGACCAAAAGCATTGCCCGGCGCCACGGTCTTCATGCGACGTTTATGCCAAAACCGAAATTTGGAGAAAACGGCTCCGGAATGCATACCAATCTAATGCTGTTTAGGAATGGAAAAAACAGTTTTTGCGATCCACAGGATGAAAATGGACTGTCGAAAGAGGCCTACTGGTTCATAGGCGGTCTGATGGAACATATCAAAGGAATGACGCTGATCACCAATCCGGTCGTAAATTCTTATAAGCGCCTGGTCAGAGGATTTGAGGCACCGGTATATATCAGCTGGTCTGCGAAAAACCGAAGCTCCCTGCTTCGGATTCCAATCGAACGTGGAGAAGGGACAAAGCTGGAGCTTCGCAATCCGGATCCTTGTGCCAATCCATATCTTTTGATTGCCAGCTGTCTATATGCCGGACTGGATGGAATCAAGCGAAAAATCGAGCCGCCGAAAGCTGTGGACAAAAATATGTTTTCTATGTCAGATATGGAGCTTATAGAAAATGGAATTGATTTGCTGCCTTCCACCCTGGGAGAAGCGATTGCAGAATTTGAAAAGGATATCTATCTACAGGAAAAAATTGGTAGTTATATCAGCAAAGCCTATATTGCGTCCAAGAAAGAGGAATGGAGGGAGTATCGCGCTCAAGTGACACCATGGGAGATTGAAAAGTACCTTTCGAGATAAAGAAAGGGGGAAGATGGCAAAATGGCAAATATCATTGTTTCTTTTCCAAAACTGGAAAATGCGGAAAACATCAAAGCAATGCTGATACGGAATGGCATGGAGGTTGCAGGGGTCTGCTGCAATGGGGCACAGACACTGGCACTGGCAGAGGAATTACAGAGTGGCGTCATTGTCTGTGGATGCAAATTTCAGGATATGATGTGCAGCGAACTGCGTGGATGTTTACCGGAGGATTTTGAGGTCTGTATGGTGGCATCGAAAGCGTTGCTGACAGCATATCCCTGTGAAGGCGTGATTTGCCTGGAAATGCCATTAAAGGCAAGGGAATTGGTAGAGACCCTGGACCTGCTCTGCTACAATATAGACCGGAAGCTTCGAAAGAAAAAATCAAAGCCAAAGAAGCGGAGCGAAAAGGATCAGGGATACATAAAAAAGGCGAAGGAAATCCTGATGGAGAGAAACCATATGACAGAGGAAGAAGCACACCGTTATCTCCAGAAATGCAGCATGGACAGCGGAACGAATCTGGTCGAGACCGCGCAGATGCTGCTCAGTCTGATGAAGGATTAAAGATATATACTCGTTAACGAAAACCGTTTCCGGTTTTCGCTAACGGTATACCAAATGCGGCCGAGGGGAGTCTTTGCACTCTGTGTGCCTTCGGTATGTGCGTTTTTTGCAGGCGAGGCGGTGGTTATTGCCTGTTTCTTGTCCAGGAAAATCGGGAAATTTCTCAAAAAACCGTTGATTGCGAGGTAGATTTTTGGTATAATTTACATATGTCTAGAAAACGGAACCGATGCCGGAACGTACAAAATCCAGCAGGGAACCCTCTCGGCAGACAACTACAGTATCACCTACACCGGTGCGGACTACATCATCACCAAGGCTTCACAGGGAGCACCGTCAGAGACCTTCACCACATCCAATGCAAGCGCAGAGAATAAATCCGACGGTAAGATCAGTGGACTGTCCGCGGCAAAATC
>CADBUD010000231.1 GCA_902797785.1 uncultured Lachnospiraceae bacterium | reverse complement strand
TCTGTATGATATAGGGAGTAGTTTACCACATGTCCGGGACATTTTCACGTGGGGTATATAAGGACATTATCACAAATGGTTCATATAGTCTGTTTGACAAAGAAAAATCGCTTGTACATTTTCCTAAAGTGTGCTAATATAAAAGATAATTGATTTTTTACAGAAAATAAAAGGATAAGCTGCAGGAAACAAATCATAAGACTGTATCGGGAATGTGAGAGACAAATACTTCAAAAGGAGACGATACAGGATGAGTACAGGATTAAAAATCAAAGAGCTGCCAAAGATGGAGCGCCCATATGAGAAATGCGAACGACTTGGTCCCGGCGTCTTATCAGATGCTGAGCTATTAGCGGTAATTATCAAATCAGGGACCGCAGGAGAGTCCAGTGTTTCTATTGCGACAAGGATTCTGTCCACAGAAGCAGAAGAGAATTCCTTGCTGGGGCTGTTTCATCTGTCTTTGGATCAGCTGATGGAAATTCGAGGAATCGGAAAGGTAAAAGCCATACAGCTCAAGTGCGTGGCGGAGCTTGCGAGTCGGATGTCAAAGCAAAAGGCCAAAGAAAGGTTATTGCTGGATCACCCACAAAGCATTGCAGATTATTTTATGGAAGAGCTGAGGCATAAAGAGCAGGAGCATATGGTCATTGCCTTTTTTGATACCAAGAACCGCCTGATTGGAGAAAAAACTCTGACCATCGGAACCGTAAATGCATCGTTAGTTTCTCCAAGAGAGATTTTTGTGGAGGCTCTGAACCGGCGCGCTGTCTGCATCGTTCTGCTTCATAATCATCCCAGTGGGGATGTGACACCGAGCAGAGAGGATCGTAGGGTGACCAGACAGGTCTATGAGGCAGGGGAAATGCTTGGCATTTCTGTTCTCGACCATATCATCATTGGAGATCAGAGTTACTTCAGCTTTCGGGAAGAGGGATTATTGTGAGTTTATCGCAGGGACAGGCGCAGAGGATTCATCCATCTGTGGCAGGAGGGACGAGACATTGTCAAATATATTTTGTGTAGATTTTGGGACAAGAAATATAAAAATCTTCAATAAAAATTCCAATGAGATCCTAAATGAGAAAAATGTCATTGCTATTGCAAATAAAAAAGAAATCATCGCCATCGGAGATGATGCCTATGAGATGCACGAAAAAGTGCCGGAAAATATTCAGGTCGTCTTTCCTATCAATTCCGGGGTCGTTGCGGATTATAACATTATGAGGGCACTGTATACCGAGTTCTTGTATAAGAGCGCTAAGGGAAAGTTTCGGGGTGCCTCGCACTATGTTGCAATTCCGACAGATATTACTCGGGTAGAAAAGAAAGCCTTTATGGATTTGATTAAGGCAGGAAATCTGAGGGCAAGAGAGATTCATGCGGTGGAAAAACCGATTGCCAATGCTGTAGGGCTAGGCATCGATGTGAAGAGTGCCAAGGGAATCATGATCGTTGATATTGGATCTGATACGACAGAGATTTCTGTGGTCTCGTTTGGAGGAATCATCCACTCCATGCTATTGAAGATTGGCGGAAACCGTTTTGATGAGAGTATTATTGCCCACTTGAAACGAGAAAAAAACATCGAAATCGGGAGAAAGACTGCAGCTGCGCTGAAAAAAGAACTTTGCGAAGCAATTTCTGAGGAAAAGAAAACAACAAAGACTTATGGAAGGGATTTAATTTCCGGACTTCCGTCCTTATGCGAGGTGGATTCCTCCGTGATCTATAATTCCGTGGAGGGCTTTATTTCGCAGATTGTGGACTCCATTAAAATGATATTGGAGAAGACTGTTCCTGAACTGGGAGCAGATATTGTACGGAATGGTATTTACATCACAGGTGGATCGTCCCAGATTGGAAGGTTGGACGAGTTGATCGGGGAATCCACACATCTAAAGGTAAATTCCAGTGAGCGACCATCAGAAAGCGTGGTGCGCGGTTTGATGAAGATTGCCTTGAATAAGGAGTATCGTTCCCTTGTTTGGGATGGCAATGAAAGGATAAATGAAATGGATCAGAGGAGATCATAAATCATGAAGCGAAAAAAGAAGATTTCCCTTCCGGCACATTATCTGCTGATGATTTTGACTGTTTTATGTGTTGGAGGAATTGTGGTCAGTATGACAACAAATTTTACCGCTGTGCCGTTGAACTACGTGACAGGATATCTTTTTGTACCGATTCAGAAAGCAATCAATCAAGTGGGACAGGCGATTACCTCACAGACAGACCATTTCGCAAGCTTAAAAGAGGTTCAGGAGAAAAATGCGGAATTGAAAAAGCAGGTGGATGAGCTGACGGTGGAGAACAGTGCCCTGGCTCAGGAAAAATATGAGCTGAGGCGTCTCCGGAAACTCTATGATCTGGATGAGAGCTATGCAGATTATGATAAAATCGCCGCGCGGGTCATCGGAAATGACGCTGGAAATTGGTTCAATCATTTCATGATTGACAAGGGGACGGAGGATGGAATATCCGTGGATATGAATGTGATCTCAGACAGCGGTCTGGTGGGAATCGTAATTGAGACCGGAAAGAACTGGGCTACTGTTCGTTCCATTATCGATGACGCCAGCAATATCAGTTCCATGATGCTTGACAGCTCGGATCGGTGTATTGTTTCCGGGAATTTAAAACTGATGAATGAAGAGGGAATGATTGAATTTTCTGAGTTGAAGCTTCAGGAAGGAAAAAAGATTGAAATCGGGGAAAAAGTCGTGACCTCCCATATCAGTGATAAATATCTGCAGGGCATTTTGATTGGTTACGTAACAGAAATCGGAGAGGATGAAAATAAGCTGACCTATTCGGGAACGATTACCCCTGTGGTTGATTTTGAACATCTCCAGGAAGTCCTGGTGATTACTGACTTAAAGCAAAATAAAGAGACGAAGGAAGAGGAAGAGGACGACACCTCCGACAAAGGGGGGAACGGATGAAACGGAAATTATTCGTTGGATTGCTGGTAGCTGTCTGTTTTATCCTGCAGAATACCATCATGAATTCCCTGGCGCTGGCATCGATTGAACCCAATTTGCTGATTATCATTACAGCGTCCTACGGATTTATGAGGGGAAGAAAATCCGGTATGTGGGTGGGCTTTTTTTCAGGCCTTCTTTTGGATGTTTTTTACGGGGGAACACTGGGAGCCTATACAGCATTGTATATGTATATCGGATATTTCAATGGTTTTTTTCGGAAGGTCTTTTATCCGGAGGAAGTGCGCCTGCCTATGGTTCTGATTGCCCTGAGCGATTTGATATACAGTCTGGCGGTTTACCTTGGAAGTTTTCTGCTCAGGGGAAAGTTTGAGTTTTTCTATTACTTCATCCGGATTATCCTGCCGGAGATGATTTATACTCTGGTGGTTTCGATTCCGCTGTATTGGCTGGTGCTGCACGTAAATACATCCTTTGAAAAAAGTGAGAACAGGAGACGATAAGATATGAAAGAAATTTGGATTAGCATACGAGATTCTATCGTGGCCTTTTTCACCTCCCGCCTTTTGATTGTTTTTTTACTGACAATTGCTATGACAGCAGGTCTGATGTACCGTTTGTTTCAACTTCAGATTGTTGATGGAAAGCAGTATGCAGATAATTTTTCGTTAAAGACGCAAAAGGAGATTACCATTCCGGCTGCGAGAGGAAACATCTACGATAGAAATGGAGAGCTTCTGGCCTATAATGAATTGTCTTATTCCGCAATCATTGAGGATAATGGGACTTATGACACAAGGGAAGAAAAAAATGCCACATTAAATGACGTGATCTATCAGTTGCTGACAATTCTGGAGGAAAATGAGGAAGAGATTCATTTAGAGGATGGATTCGATATTTCCCTGAACAAGACAGGACAGTTGGTCTTTGATTTGGAAGGAACCCAGTTGATGCGTTTTCGGGCAGATGTCTATGGGCATACTACGATAGATAAGCTGAAGTTCAATGATAAACTGCACTATGATGAAGCAATGGCGACGGCGCGTCAGGTCTTTGAATATCTCTGTGGGGAAAAAAAGTTCCAAATCTCCGAAGAGGAATATGGAACGGAGATGGCACTAAAAATTTTAAGTGTAAGGTACCGGCTTTCCCAGAACAGCTACCAAAAATATCTGACAACAACGATTGCGACGGAGCTTTCTGAACGTTCTGTTGCGGTAATTAGCGAAAATATGGATCGGCTTCAGGGAGTCAGCATTGAAGATACCTATGCAAGAAAATACGCGGACAGCAAATATTTTTCCCATCTGATTGGTTATACAGGAAAAATTTCTCAGGAAGAATATGATGGATATGCAGAAAAAAATGAAGCATATGAACTGACTGATGTTGTGGGAAAATCCGGAATTGAGCAGGTCATGGAGATGGAGCTTCAGGGAACCAAGGGAAAGAAGACCGTCTATGTGGACAATATGGGAAAGGTGTTGGAGACCGGAGCGGTAGAAAAGCCGACTGCCGGAAATGACCTCTATCTGACGATTGATAAGAATCTTCAAGAAATCGTCTATGATATCATTGAGCACGAAATCGCGAATATTCTGCTTTCAAAAATCATCAATTCCAAGGAATATATGCCAACAGAGAGCAGCTCGGTAAGTGATATCGAGATACCGATCTATGAAGTGTATGATGCATTGATCAATAATAATGTGATTGATTTGTCCCATTTTAAGGCAGGGGATGCGAGTGACAAAGAAAAAGAGGTTCAGGAAAAATTTGAAAAAAAATTATCCGATTCCTTAGCGGCGATTCGCCAGCAGCTGACAGGAGAAAAAGCGACGACTTATGAAAATTCCTCCGAGGAGCTTCAGGTCTATTACAGCTATATTGTTTCTAAACTGACTTCCGATAAGATTTTAAAAAGTGAGATGATCGATGTCACGGATGAGGTCTATCAAAAATGGAAGGAAGGCTCCATCAGCTTAAAGGAATATTTGACCTATGCGATTTCGCAAAATTGGATCGACATGACGCAGGTTGAGACAAAAACCAAATATTCTGATTCTGCTGAGGTGCTGAATCGTGTGATCAGCTATCTGTCCACCAATTTAAAAGAGGATTCTGGATTTGCAAAAAAGGTCTACCGGTATCTGATTTTGGAGGATAAGGTCACTGGATTTGATATTTGCCAGCTCTTGTTCGATCAGCAAATCTTAGAAGAAGATGAGCACGCAGAAAAAGCGCTGAGAAGCAGAGCTATCAATCCTTTTGATTTTTTGACGGAAAAAATCAAAAATCTGGAAATCACACCGGCACAGCTGGCCTTAGATCCTTGCAGTGGTTCCTGTGTCGTAACGGATACCCGTTCCGGAGAGATTTTAGCCTGTGTTTCCTACCCGGGCTTTGATAATAACCGGTTAGCCAATTCCATAGACAGTGAGTATTTCGCAGCGTTAAGTACGGATTTGTCAAATCCTTTCTACAATCATGCGACGCAGGAGTTGACAGCCCCGGGTTCTACTTTTAAAATGGTCTCTGCCATTGCAGGACTGTCAGAAAATGTGATTGGAATAGATGAAAAAATAGAAGATAAAGGACAGTTTACAGATATTACGCCATCTCCAAGATGCTGGATCTACCCGAATGGGACCCATGGCAGTGTCAACGTGACGGAGGCAATCCGGGATTCATGCAATTATTTCTTCTATGAGGTCGGATACCGGCTGAGCGGGGGAAGAAATGACAATTATTCTGAAGAGCAGGGGTTGTCTACTTTGAAAAAATATTCGCAGCTTTTTGGACTGGATAAAAAATCCGGAATTGAAATACCGGAATCCCAGCCAAAAATTTCGACAGAACTGCCGGTTTCTTCAGCAATTGGACAGGGAACGAACAGTTTTGCGACAGTTCAGCTGGCAAGATATGTCACGACGGTCGCCAACAGCGGCACCTGTTATCAGCTCTCTATGCTAAAGCAGCTCAAAAGCAGTAATCAGACTGTGATCAAGGAGTATAAGCCGGAGATCTATCAGACGATTGATTCTTCCACGGTATCTCCATTGATCTGGGATCGGGTACATGAAGGAATGCGGCTGGTCGTAGAACATCTGGGCGCATTTGACGGAATGAAAAATGATGTGATCGTCGCTGGAAAGACGGGAACGGCACAGGAGAACAAATCTCGTCCGAACCATGCCTTATTTGTAGGATATGCTCCGTTCGAACAGCCGGAGATTGCATTTGCTGTCCGGATTACCAATGGATATACCTCGGCCAATGCAGCTGCCGTGGCAAGTGATGTCGTGAAGTACTACTATCATCTGCAGGAAAAGGAGGATATTTTAAACAGTATCATCCAGGCAGGTGAAGGAGATTATGTGGCAGATTAGAAAGGAGCTCTGAATGAAAAAGAATGTGGTATTAAAAAGCAATCGTTTTGGCATCATCCTGGTCATGGACAAGGATGCGTCTTATGAAGAAATCGAAAAAGAGGTAAAGGAAAAATTTCAGGATTCCGTGAAATTTTTTAAAGATTCCAAAATTGCGATTTCTTTCGAAGGCAGGGATTTGAGCGAGGAGGAGCAGTTCCGGCTCATTGAGACGATTGAAGCAAATTCAGAGGTAAAGGTCATCTGCATTATAGATGAGGATTCAGAACGAGAAAAAAAATTTCAGGAAAAAATAGAAGAGGCATTGACAAAACAGGAAAAAATCAAGGAGGAACAAAAAGAACATCAAGAGGAAGAGGAAAAAAAAGAGGAAGAGCCAAAAATCCCGGGACAATACTACCGAGGGACGCTGCGATCCGGTCAGACCATTGAATCAACCACCAGCGTCATTATCCTTGGAGATGTCAATCCGGGGGCAGAAGTCATTTCGAATGGAAGCATCATCGTCCTAGGTTCCCTGTTCGGAAAGGTCTATGCCGGAGCGGGGGGGGATGATACCTGCTTTGTTGTAGCGTTGGAAATGAATCCGGTGCAGATCCGCATTGGAGATTATCTTGCTAAAAATGCTGAGAAATCAGTGTTTAATATAAAAATGCAAAAGAAAAAAACTCCCATGGAACCACAGATTGCCTACGTTGAAGAAGAAAGCATTTATGTGGAATCAATCACAAAAGAAGTATTAAATGATATGAAAAAGATTTAGGAGGATTTTAAAGTCATGAGTGAAGTTATTGTAATTACCTCTGGAAAAGGCGGTGTGGGTAAGACCACATCGACAGCGAACATCGGAACCGGTCTTGCAAAGCTTGGAAAAAAAGTAGCATTGATTGATACGGATATCGGACTTCGAAATCTGGATGTAGTTATGGGATTGGAAAACCGCATTGTATATAATCTGGTCGATGTCGTAGAGGGGAACTGCCGCCTGAATCAGGCCCTGATCAAGGATAAGCGATATCCTGAGCTTTGTCTGCTCCCATCGGCACAGACACGGGACAAGACATCTGTGACGCCGGAGCAGATGAAAAAACTTACGACAGAGCTTCGGGAAAGCTTTGATTACATACTGCTCGATTGTCCGGCGGGAATTGAGCAGGGATTTAAAAATGCAATTGCCGGAGCAGATCGTGCGCTGATAGTTACTACGCCGGAGGTTTCTGCCATCCGGGATGCGGACAGGATCATCGGGTTGTTGGAGGCAAACGAACTGAAACGCCATGATTTGATTGTAAATCGTCTGCGGATGGATATGGTAAAGCGTGGAGATATGATGAGTATCGACAATGTCGTTGATATTTTGGCAATCAACCTAATTGGAGCAGTTCCTGATGATGAGGGCATCGTCGTATCAACAAATCAGGGAGAACCGCTGGTAGGAAACAATACCCTTGCCGGACAAGCCTACTTAAACATCTGCAAGCGGATCAAGGGAGAGGAAGTTCCATTTCTGGATCTGGAATCCGGAACGGGATTTATGAACAAGCTGAAGAATCTGTTCCGAAGAGGATAAAAACATGAAATAGAAAGAGTCAGGAGGAGAAGATACGATGGGATTATTTGATTTTTTTCGGAAGAAAAATTCCAGTGAGGTTGCCATGGATCGTTTGAAATTATTGTTAGTATCGGATCGGGCGAATTGTTCTCCGGAAATCATGGAAAAAATGAAAAATGATATCATTCAGGTCATTTCCAAATATATGGAGATTGATCTTGAAGGACTGGAAATTCAGATTACACAGACAGAATCGGATGGAAATAACGGTTCCGTTCCTGCACTGTGCGCAAATATTCCTATTACAGGTATGAAAGGTTCCGGAAGGTAATATGTTGGAAAACAGGGCAAATCGAAATGGATGGAAAAAATATGAATTAAAAAACTATCATTTTGGTCTGATTTTATTGTGCCTTACGATTTCTATTTTGGGAATCATGGTCATTGGAAGCGCAAAACAGTCAGTTCAGGGAAAGCAGGTTATGGGATTGGTCGCAGGAATCATCTTAATGATCATTTTTTCCCTGATTGACTATCACTGGATCTTAAAATTTCGTTGGCTGATTTATTTTTTTAATCTGATCCTGTTGGTTTTAGTTATTTTTGTGGGAGATGATGCAGGTGGAGCACAGCGCTGGATTGAAATCGCCGGGCTGCGGTTTCAGCCGTCTGAGCTCACCAAAATTTTAATGATTCTATTTTTTGCAAAATTTTTTGAGATGAATCAGGAGAAGATTAATACTCTGAAAACGATTTTGACCTCTTTAGCCCTAGTTGGGTTGGTCTTGTTGGCAATTTTAAAGCAGCCGGATTTGTCTACCAGTATTATGGTAGCTCTCTTATTCTGTATGATGCTATATGGTGCCGGCCTGAGCTATAAAATCATTCTTCCAGTAATCGGAGTCAGCATTCCGGCTTTTTTGATCGTTTTTTATATGGTCATTCAGGAAGGGCAGACATTGATTTCTGATTATCAGAGAAATCGTATTATGGCGTGGCTTGACCCGGACAATTATCCGGATTTGGCGTTGCAGCAGACGAATTCCGTTATTGCGATTGGATCGGGACAGCTTTGGGGGAAGGGGCTGAACAATGACTCGATTTCTTCCGTAAAAAATGGAAATTATATTCCGGAACCACAGACGGATTTTATTTTTTCCGTGATTGGAGAGGAACTGGGATTCCTTGGCAGCTGTGCAGTTGTGATTCTGCTTTTGCTGATTGCTTTGGAGTGTCTTTGGATTGCTCATTTAGTCAGTGACCTTTCCGGAAAAATTATTTGTATCGGAATGGCATCCCTCATTGCAATTCAGGGATTTATCAATATTGGAGTAGTCACCCGCATTCTTCCGAATACGGGACTTCCCTTGCCGTTTATCAGTTATGGATTGACTTCATTGATGAGTTTGTATATAGGAATGGGTGTAGTATTAAATGTAGGTCTGCAGACCGAGGAGAATCGTTTTGTTTTTCGTTCTCTGGATGAATAAATTTTATGGGTGGAGCAAAGGAGTAAAAAGGAGGTTTTCATAAATGAATATTGCATTGATCGCACATGATTCAAAGAAAAACTTGATGCAGAATTTTTGCATCGCATATCGTGGAATTTTGGCAAAGCATACAATGTATGCGACAGGAACGACAGGAAATCTGGTGGAGGAGGCAGCGAATCTATTGATTCATAAGCACTCTGCGGGGCATCTGGGAGGAATTCAGCAGATTGCTTCACAGATTGAGCATGATGAAATCGATCTGGTGATTTTTTTGCGGGATCCACTGCAGCCAAAGAAACACGAACCAAATGTAAATGACGTAGTTCGATTATGTGACAGCTATAATATTCCACTGGCTACGAACGTAGCGACAGCAGAACTGTTGATCAAGGCATTAGACAGAGGAGATTTGGAGTGGCGTGAAAATTATAAGTAAAAAAAGAATGGCTGCATGGTGCAGCATATGCATGATAGCGGTCAGTTCTATAGGATTGATGACTGGCTGCGGATCAAAGGAGCTTTTGTTTCCTTATGAAACATCCTCCTTTATCCATGAAGCACAGATTTCTTTGGAGGCATCTTCTTTTTCTATTCCTCCGTTTTCGCAGGATATGTGCATGGTTCCGGAGGATTATGTTACCCCCGAAAATCTGAATTTTTCTTCCTTGGAGGCCTTTGGTCTTTTCGATCTTACGAACAAGGAAGTCGTGCAGTGCAAAAACATAAAAGAAAAATTATATCCGGCAAGTACAACGAAGGTGATGACAGCGTATCTTGCACTCAAATATGGAAATTTAGATGATGTCATTACGATATCAAGTACAGCGATGGCACAGCCTTCAGACGCTTCGCTCTGCCATATTCAGGAAGGAGATCAGCTGACGCTGGCTCAACTTCTGCGGGGAATGATGATGCGGTCCGGAAATGAGGCTGCGGCCGCTGTGGCAGAGTATGTTGCCGGGTCTCAGGATGCGTTTGCAGATTTGATGAATAAGGAAGCGAAAGCAATCGGAGCAGTCAATTCCCATTTTGTTAATCCGCATGGATATCATGACGACAATCATTACACATGTGTTTATGATATGTATCTGATTTTTAATCAGGCGATCCAATATGAAGAATTTCGAAATATCATCAATACGACATATTACTCTGTACAGTACAGGCATGAAGATGGAAGCACCTGTACGCAGGAGTGGTCTAATACGAACCGATATCTTCTCGGTTCCGCGACACCCCCGGAGGGAGTGACAGTGATTGGAGGAAAGACCGGGACGACAAGCCTGGCGGGCTGCTGTCTTGTGATCTTAAGTAAAGATCTGGAAGGAAATGATTATATTTCCGTTGTGTTCAAGGCAGCAGACCATGCTGTGCTATATGAGGACATGTCAGCGATTCTTAAGCAGATTCCGACTTTAGGAACTGTGTATCAATAATAAGGATGAAAGATTATTGTGTAGGAAAGAAGCAGTGGATGAGACTGACGGAGAAAGGAATGGTGTAACGATGGAGAGTGGCAGGTATGAGATTATCGCAGAAGAGGGCAGGGCAAAACGAGCTGTCCTTTCTACCGTTCATGGGTCAATTCAGACGCCGGTATTTATGAATGTAGGAACAGCTGCTGCAATCAAGGGAGCGGTGTCTACCATGGATCTAAAGGAAATCCGTACCCAGGTGGAGCTTTCTAACACGTATCATCTTCATGTGCGGCCAGGAGATGAGCTGATCAAGGAACTGGGAGGAATTCATCATTTCATGAATTGGGATCGACCGGTCTTGACAGATTCTGGCGGGTTTCAGGTGTTCTCGCTGGCAGGACTTCGTAAAATTAAGGAAGAAGGCGTCTTTTTCCATTCTCATATTGATGGGAAGAAAATATTTATGGGACCGGAGGAGAGTATGCAGATTCAATCGAATCTTGCTTCTACGATTGCGATGGCATTTGATGAGTGCCCACCGAGCACGGCAGAAAAAAGTTATGTGAAGGCATCAGCTGACAGGACGTATCGTTGGTTGGTGCGCTGCAGGGAAAAAATGCAGGAGCTGAATGATAGAGAAGATACGATCAACCGCCATCAGCTCTTATTTGGCATCAATCAGGGAGCCGTCTATGATGATCTTCGGATCGATCATGCCAGACAGATTTCAGAATTGGAGCTGGATGGTTATGCTGTCGGTGGTCTTGCTGTGGGAGAAAGTCATGAAGAGATGTATCATGTCTTAGAAGAAGTGGTGCCGCATCTTCCAAGAAAAAAGCCGACATACTTGATGGGAGTGGGAACTCCTGCCAATATTTTAGAGGGTGTAGAGCGCGGAGTCGATTTTTTTGATTGTGTCTATCCATCCAGAAACGGCAGACATGGTCATGTCTATACCAATGAAGGAAAAAGAAACCTGTTCAATCAGAAATATGAACGAGATTTCCGGCCTATCGAAGAAGGGTGTGGCTGTCCGGCCTGTCGGCATTACAGCAGAGCCTACATTCGTCACCTGTTAAAAGCAAAAGAAATGCTCGGTATGCGTTTATGTGTTCTGCATAATTTATATTTTTATAATACAATGATGGAAGAGATTCGTCAGGCCATTGAAGAGCATCGTTTTGCTTCCTATAAAAAAGAAAAATTGGAACGGATGCAGGGAGAAAAATAAAAGAGGAATCTCCCAAGGCAAAAGCCTTGGGAGATTCCTCTTTTTTGATGCAGTTGTCAATTAAGCATGGCTCATTGTGCTGACACGTCCAAATAAACTGCAAAGATACAATCCGCTGAGTCCGACTAGGGTATAGACAACTCTGGAAAGCCATGTCATGTTACCAAATAAGAAAGAGACAAGATCGAAATTCAATAATCCGATCAGGCCCCAATTAATTGCACCGATAATCACAATCGTGAGTGCGGTATAATCAAATCCTCTGGTATCCATTTTTTTCCCTCCAATCATTAAATGGGAAACGAAGGTTCTTGTTTCCTTTAAATGCAGAATCAATTTTGCATTTAAAAGGAGTATTTCCTAAAAAAAAACAAATAATTCAAGTAAATTTTGGGAAAAGTAACATTGACAGAAAATTTATTACATGATATGATTAAAAACGTAACAATTATGTAACATTTGTTAAAAATATGAAACAAGTATTCAGGAGGTATTATGAAACGAAACAGAAAGACAGTTGGATATCTGACGTTTTCTGCATTGATGTGTTGTCTTGCTCTGCCGTATAGTGCAAAGGCTCAGTGTGCAGAAGCTCCTAGGACAGTAGTTTCAGAACGGGATGTACAATTGTCATTAAACGCCGGATGTAGTATGGAAAGAATTTTAACAGTTTCTGAAGCAGAAGCATCCGCATTCGAAGGCTGTAATGCAGGAATTTCACTCACAGTAGAAAAATATGTTTCTCTGTCAGAGGATGAACTAAAGCAGACAAATCAGGAAACAGAACCCCAGACAGAAGAAAAGCCAGGGGAAAATGAAGAAAATAAAAAAGAAGACGCAGGGGAAGCGGCAGTGACGGCTTCCGGCGCAGGAATAGAGACGGATGTTTCAGAGAAGGAAACGGTATCTGGCCAGGGAATTATGGCAGATGAAGCCATACCGGCAGATGGACCGCAGGAGGAGCTGCCGGAAGTACCGGAAGAAGAGCAGATACCTTATCTGATCGCCAATGTAGAGGAACGGTTAAATATCAGAGAGCAGCCAGAGGAAGAGGCAGATGTCATTGGACATTTAAGCAATGGGAGCATGGCATATATTTTGGAAGATCTTGAAGGCTGGTATCATATTTCTTCCGGCGGGATCGAAGGATATGTATCCAAGGATTACTGCATGACAGGAGATGAGGCGGCGAGCTTCCGCGAGGCGAATGGAGAGAGACGGGTCGTCGTAAAGGTATCTTTTTTAAATATCCGCCAGCAGCCAGATGAGGAGTCGGAGATTGTAGATGTCGCAACAGAGGGGCAGAGTTATCCGATTGTTTCCGAGGAGAAGGACTGGTATCAGATTTCTTATAATGAGGAACAGGGATATGTCAGTTCCCATTATGCAAAAGCCGAGTATGTTCTGCCAGAGGCAGAGCAGGCAGAGCCGCCTGCAGAGGAGGAATTGCCGGAAGAAGAGATCTTAGCAGAATCAGAAGAAGAGGAAGCGGCAGAAGAGGCATATGCTTCATCATATTCTGACAGTGATCTGGAGCTTTTGGCGGCTTTGATCTATTGTGAAGCTGGGGGAGAATGTTATGAAGGACAGCTTGCGGTAGGTGCCGTCGTAATGAATCGTGTAAGAAGCGGTGCTTATCCGGATAATATCCATGATGTCATTTATCAGAGCGGACAGTTCATGCCGACTTGGACAGGGGTTCTGGATAACGCTTTATCGTCCGGAGCCAGATGTTATGAGGCAGCGCAGGAGGCAATGTCCGGTGTGGATAATGTCAATGGAGCCTTGGAGTTTCGAATGGCATCCAGCGGATATTCAGGTACAGTGATTGGAAATCAGGTATTCTTTTAACAGGATACCGCTGCATAATCAAATTGCAGCGGTATCTTTTTTTATGGTTTGCGAAAATACAGAAGGAAGATAAAAAAATTTACAAGAGAAAAGAAATATGTTATACTCGTTAACGAAAAACAAAATGCGCACGTCAGAGGACGACTGGAAAGGGGGAAGAAAGATGAAAATCACGTATCAGATCTTTACCAGTCAGGGAGACAGGCAGATCAATGAGGATTTTACGAAGTATGCAAAGTATCAGGAGAAAGAGCTGTTTTTGCTGGCAGATGGATTAGGCGGACATGGACGGGGGGATGAAGCTTCAAAATACATCTTAAATCATATAGCAGCAGCCTTTCAGGAGGGAAATACGGATCTTCCATCTTGTATCATGGAAAGTCAGGAGGGCCTGTTAAAAGAACAGAAACGGCAGGAGGCGTTGGATTCGATGAAAACGACATTGACCGCCCTGCTGATTGAAAATCAGACCGCGACCATGTATCATGTGGGGGATTCCAGAATATATTGCTTTCAGGGGAAAAAATTAAAGACAAGGACACTCGATCACAGCATCCCCCAGATGCTCTGTGCAAGCGGAGAAATCAAGGAAAGTGAGATCCGCCATCATCAGGACAGGAATCGTCTCTTTCGTGTGATGGGAGTAGACTGGGACGAGCCAAAGTATCAGGTCACCGGTCCGGTTCCTCTCAAGGGGAAAGAAAGCTTTCTGCTCTGTTCCGATGGATTTTGGGAATGGATCGAGGAAAAACAAATGATGAAGCGTCTTGTAAAGGCCAAGAGTGTAGAAGAATGGGTTCAACAGATGGCAGAGGATGTCTTGGAACAGGGACATGCCCTCGGACAGAGCAATATGGATAATTATTCCGCTGTTGGAGTCTTTGTACGAAAAAACTAAGAAAAATAAAGGAGAATCGGAATGGGAAGGATCTGCTTAAACTGCTTTAAGATGAAGGAGGATCAACAAAAAATATGTTCATCCTGTGGGTATGCTGAAGGAACGCCGCCACAGCAGGATTACCATCTCTTTCCGGGAGTGATTTTAAAAAATCGGTATATGATCGGCGTCTGCATCGGTTTTGGTGGTTTCGGCATTACCTATAAGGCGTTCGACCGTATGCTGGGAACTGTTGTTGCCATCAAGGAATTTTTTCCTTCGGGACTGGTCAGCCGGGGCGCAGGAGAAAAAAAGATCGGACGCTTTATTGGAGAAAAAGAGCAGGAATATGAGATTCGGTTGAAGCGGTTTATGGATGAGGCCAGCAATATGGCAAAATTTGCTAAAGAGCCGGACATTGTCAATGTCTATAATTATTTCCCGGAGAATGGGACAGCCTATATTATCATGGAATATATTGATGGCATGCTGCTAAAGGATTATATGATCAAGCGAAGAAAGCTTCCACAGGAGGAGGCTGTAGGATACATGCTTCCACTGCTGAGTTCTCTGGAGAAAATTCATAAGGAAGGGATCGTTCACCGTGATGTCAGTCCGGATAATATCTTTATTTTAGGAAAAAACAAGATTAAACTGTTCGATTTTGGCGCCGCTAAATTTGGAGATGAGGACGATACGATGATTGCCCCAGTCATAAAGCCCGGATATGCTGCGCCGGAGCAATACCGCAGCACACAAAAACCTACTCCATTGATGGACATCTATGCGGCTGGAGCGGTTTTTTATGAAATGCTGACGGGGCAGAAGCCAATTGAGAGTATGGATCGTATGGTCAAAGATACGCTCCTTCCGCCCTCCAGGGCTGCAAGAGAGGCAGAGATTGAGAAATACATCGATAAGATCGTTCTGAAAGCTTTATCGCTCAGTCCACAGAATCGCTTTATGACAGCAAGGGAGTTTTCAAGTTCGATTCAAAATCAAACCATCGTTGAACTTTCGGAAGAAGCTTTAGAGAAGCTTCGAACAAGAAGGCGGTTCATCGGGATCGCAGCAGGAACCTTGTTAGTTGGACTGACGCTCAGTGTAGTTTTATTCTTTATGACGGTGAAGACAACAAATCTTGTAAGTGAGGCAAAAGAGGGAGTCATCAATGTCTGGTATCCGGTCTCGGATGATAAAGACCGGGCATATAAGACGATTCTGGCCATGACGGATATTCAGAACAGATTTCAGGAAATGTACCAAAAAGAAAAAATCCGGGTGTATTTAAAGGCTGTGAAAGAATCGGATTATGGAGAAGAGATTGAAAAGGCGGCCGAGAATCATTCTTTGCCGGAGGTCTACTGTACGGATTATTCCGCCAATCGTCTTCCCAAAGGCGCGGATTTGAATCGGTTGATTCATTCCCTGAAAAGAAGGAGTTTTTTATTCCAGTCAGAATATGGGAGAAATTATCCGAACCGGGAATGCCTTCCGCTGTCCTTTGAAACTCTGGTGGTCTATGCTTCTTATACGCAGAATGAAGAAGAGCTTCCGGAGGAATATGAAATCGATG